>JAQUWS010000062.1 GCA_028692735.1 Candidatus Altimarinota bacterium | reverse complement strand
TTTGACTTATTATTGTTGACGAAGAACATAAATTTGGTGTCGAAGATAAGGAAAAACTTAAGAAAATAAAGATAAAAGTTGACACTTTGTCTATGTCAGCAACACCTATTCCTAGAAGCTTAAATCTGGCACTTTCAAACATAAGAGACATATCAGTAATCAAAGAAGCTCCTATGTGAAGAAAAAGCATAAAGACAATTGTGTCTAAGTTTAGTGAAAATGTCATCTTTGACTGATGTAAAAATGAATTGTCTAGATGATGACAAATATTTTTTATACATAATAAGATTGAAAACATTGATATAATCAAGAAAATGCTTGAATCATTGTTGCCATGAAAAAGAATTATTATCACTCATTGACGTCTAACTTGAGATGAATTAGAAGACAGGATTATTGACTTTAAAAATAAGAAATATGACATACTTCTGTCAACTACTGTTATTGAAAATGGTATAGACTTCCCTAATGTAAACACAATTTTTATAAATGATTGTGACAATTTTTGACTGTCTCAGATTCATCAGCTAAGATGACGTGTTTGAAGAAGTGATAGACAATGATACTGTTATTTGCTATATAAAAAAGACAATATTGACAAAGTTGCAGCAAAAAGACTAAAAACAATTGTTGATTATAGCTTTTTATGAGCATGATTTGAAATAGCGATGAAAGATCTTGAGATAAGATGATGATGAGATATATTATGAATAAAACAAAGTGGGCAAAATAAATATATAAGTATTAATATATTTTTAGAATTACTTGAAAAAAAGATTTATGAACTTCAAAATAAAAAGGAAAATATACAATTAATTGATACAATTGTTGATTTAAATATAGAATACTATATAAACGACTCATATTTTAATTCTGAAACTGATAAGATAAACTTTTATAAAGAAATAGAAAATATAGAAGAAGAAAATGATCTTGATTTACTTATAGAAGATTTTAAGAATGTAAACTGAAAAATAGACAAATGAGAACAAAACCTATTTGATATAATTAGACTTAGAATAAAAGCAAATAAATACAAAATTACACATATTAAAAAGGTTTGAATAAACTATCAGGTTGAATTTGATAAAAACATCACTGTTGAAGAATTAAAAAACTTTCTAGAGATTGATAAAGAAGTGCTTTTCTCTGTTGTAAACATAGATAAAATAAGAATTTCAATAAAAAATTTTGCAAATGATGAAAAATTCTTACAATATATGCTTAGTCTTTTTGGTGAGAAAATTTTAAATAAAAAGATTAAATTAATTTCTAAGAAAAATATATGAAAAAAATAAACATTTTACTTGTTTGTTTTACTGCTTTTGTTCTAGTTTTATTATCTTCTTGTACCAAAGAAGATTCAACAAATCAAATGCAGTCAACAGGTAATACTAATTTACAATCTAACTCTGGGCAAATGAATAATGATATAAAATGAACTGTAACTCTTGATTTAAATCCACCTTTAGCCTGAAAAACACTTATTTTTGATATAGAAATGATGAAAATTACTTCTTGAGATGTTGTTCAAAGTTGAAGTAAAGTTGAAGTAAACTATAAATGAACTCTAGAAGATGGAACTCAATTTGATTCAAGTTATGATAGAAAAGAAACTCTTCCATTTACTGTTTGAGCTGGTCAAATGATATCTTGATTTGATAAAGCAGTAGTTTGAATGAAAGTTTGAGATAAAAAAACAGTTAAACTTGCTCCTGCAGATGCTTATGGAGAATATGACGCAACAAGAGTTCAAGTTGTACAAAAAAGTGAATTACAAAACTTTGTAAAAGCATGATACAAACTTGAAAAATGAGAAAAAATTCCTACACAATATTGAGAACTTACTATTATTGATAGCACTGAAGAGTAATAAATAAGTCAATAAAAAAATCTCTGAATAAATTCAGAGATTTTTTTATTGTTCATCGAATTCAACCCCGGGGTTGGAAATATCTTTATATTTATCTATCTTTGGTTTATCGACAAAATGATGATAGCTTGTCCATTCATAGTCCTCAATTTTATCAACAATTCAATGCTTTACAGCATTGAAGTTGACATATGCAAGACATTGTTCAAGATAGTCTTGATCACTAATTAGCTTTGCTTTAAACCTTCATTCAAACAATTGTCATTTCCTTCAATATTTTATATTGAAGTATTTTGCATATGAATTTTGAATGTCTCAGAAAAATGAAGATATTTCAACCCCGGGGTTATTTACAATAAAATGAAAATGATTTGGAAGAAACGAGAATGAAAGAATCTTTACTTCTGCGTACTTCTCTAGCCTTGAGTACTTTGCCACAAGCTTGTAGAAACGGTGAAAGTCTGACTTATCTTTGAAGATAGTCATCTTTTCAAGTCAACGATTATATACATGATGCACTCATGGTTCAAATGTTCTTCTAGGCATATATTTCAACCCCGGGGTTAAGAAATAAAATCTCTTACTATAAGTATATCAAAGTTTTTTTGTTATGTCAATTTTTAGATAACTAACCCCGGGGTTGAAAGAAAAAATAAACATAAAAAAAATCCCTCCGAATTGCTCCGGGGGATTTAGTTTTTTACTTGGTTTCAATAAGTTAATTATATAGATAATCAATTATTTAACTTCAGTAATAGGTAATGTACCCATATTGTCATAAGCTTTTACACTTACAGTAGAAGAACCTCCTAAGTTAACCTCTAGATCGTCAACAGAAACTGTCCAATCTTGAGAGTTAGAATAAGAATCAACTACTGCATTTTCAATAGCTATTAAGTAATGGTTAGTTGAACCAGAATCAACAGTTTTTAATCCTGTTAAGCTGATAACTTTTTGTCCATTAGCAGCAGATCAAGTTCCTATTAAGTTGTTTGTACTTATAGAATCTTTATATATAGCTAATTGAGTAGCTCATGTGTATCAAGATAGGTTTATAGTTAATGTAACACCACTTAATGTAGCTTGATCTTTACCAGATGCAGTTACACTAAATCTCAAAGCTGAAGTAGCAATTGCTTTAGAAGAGTTTGTATCTTTAGCAACTACAACCATATTTTCAGCAATTTGGTGAGTGTTAGAACTTACATCAACTCATGTCATAGCAACTACGTTACCATTTGTTCATTTAATTGTAGATCAAGAAAGAAGTAAGTCTACAGCATATGTAGCATTTGTATTTGTATTTATATCTCAAACTAAGTAGTAAGTCTTAGTTGAATCTTTTGTAACAACATCAGTAACAGTTAAATTACTAAATTTAACTTCAGTATCATTATTTGAAGTAGCAGTAGCAACTTCAGTACCATCAGAGTTTATAACTTTATAATTACTAATGTTATCAAGAGAAGCACCACTAAATACTAAGTCTCTTAATTTAACATCATCATTTTGAGCTTTTACTCTAAATGCTATTAATTTTTCAGCAGTATTTCAAGCTAATAACAATTTAGCATTTGGATTACTATCACTAGCTGATAAAGTTCAGATAGGGTTAGCAATTGTAAATTGTGCAGAACTTGGTACAGTTGATATATTAATATCAGAAGAAGTTAAGCTATCTGTAGCATCTATATCACTTAATTTAACTGATAAACTACCAGAGCTAAATGCATCAGATAAATCAGCTTTAATTGTCAATTCTACAGGAGTAGAAGAAGTAACAGTTTTAGATACACTTGAGAAGTTAACAGTACCTCCAGTTCAAGTTGTTTTATATGTTTTAGTTGAAACAGCAGTTCCATCTACATATAAAGTCAAGAATACATTATCTCATGCAGCACCACTAGATGTGATTGTATACATAGGATTAGATATAACAACTGGATTTCATTGTGTAACTTTTAAAGATAGAGTATTTAAAAGTACTCATTTAGAACCAGCAGCTACAGTAGTAGAACCTAAACCATCTGTTCTAGTAGCTGTTAATTGAGTGTCATCAATAGATATACTTATACCAGAAATAGTTCAAACACTAGTTCCTACAGTATTTTGATTATCAACATATTCAGCAGTAGCAAATGTAGTTAATTTCATATCATCAAATTTAAATAATCCACTTGCTATATCTTTTAAGTTAGCATAAACTTCAACAGTAGTATCTCCAGCAGGTAAAGTAGCAGTACCACTAAACTTAGCTTGAGTATCAGTAGAAGTTGGAGTCCATGTCATCAAAGTAGAACCTATTTTGAAGTAAACAGTACTAAATATATTATTAGCTCAAGTTGCTGATGCAACTGAATTAATACTATAATTTAAAGTTGGATCTTCTAAAGTAATAGGAGTTAATGCTTTGATTGTTCATTTCATCAAAACAACATCATCTGATCAAGGTGCAACATTAGTAGATAAATCTAAAGTATCATCTCTAGAAAAAGCTATATCAGATCATTTTGCAGTATATGTTTTTAAAGAAACACTAGAAGCTATTGTTTTAGTAGTTGAGTTATAAATAACATAAACAGAACTTCTAAATCAATTTGTAACTTCAACAGCATTTAAATCAGTATCTTTCTTTAATTCAAAAGTATATTCATCTCAACTGTTATTATCAACAGCTGAAACTTCACCTTTGATATAGTAAGTAGCTTTTGTCCCATCTTTAACAGTATCATTTACTGTAAATGTAACATACTTACCATCAGTAGTAGCATCAGTTGATACTTTTTCACCATCTCTTTCTAAGTAAATATCAGAAAGATTAGCTAAATCAGCATCTCAAGTTTGTCTTAGAGTAATATTTTGAAATAAAATATCTCTAGTATCACTACTTTCATCAGCATTTTGAACAGTAAATTTACCTAATTCAACTGCTGAACTTAGATCAGTATATTCTAAATTTGTTCATCCTGATCAAAATACAACTGGAGCTACAGTATAGCTAGCTGTAGATAATTTAGGAGTTACGAAACTTCCATCAGTTAGAGTAGATGCATCAGTAACAGTTCCTGAAAATTGGTAATCATTACCAGCTAAAGTATCAGTTAATTGAACATATAAATCTAATGTTTCAGTTTCACCAGCTTTTACTATATAAGATGGAGCAAAAGAGATGATAGCTGTGTTATCAGAAGAAAAAGCAGCTTTACCAGAAACTCTTCTACCATCTTTTTCAAACCAAACTCTTACTCAAGAATCAATAGAAGCTAAAGTTTTTTTAGCAAGAGTAACTGTATTGATAGATGTATCTTCAGTTCCAGCAGTAAAATCAACTTTTGCAAATCTAACAACTCATGCCATAGGAACTTGAGTTCCGTCAGCTAAAGTATCTGGATTTAATTCAACTGTTAATGTAGAAGAAGTAGAAACTGTACCATTATCAGTAGTACCAGTAGAAGTATCAGTAGTATCATCACCAGTTAAGTCTCCTAGTAAATCACCTAGAAGATCATCACCTTCGTCAGAAACACCTTCAATTGCGTTAACTGAGCTTTGGAAAATCCAACCTCTAGTTGCAACAGTATCGTAGTCAGTAAATGAAGCATCAATTACTCATGCTTCAACAGCAGCTTCAACATAAGCAGCTTTCCAATCAGTATTGCTAGATTTTTCAATTCCTCTAGCTTTCATTACCATTTTTAATGCTTCAATTTTAGTAACAACATCCATTGGTCTGAAAGTAGCGTTAGCTGCAAAATATCATTTTGCTAAACCAGCTTCAGCATATTTACAAGCCCAACTATCTGAAGTTAAATCAGAAAATTTTCATTCACAAACATCTGAAACAGTTTCATCAGAAAGTTTCATAGTTATTTTAGCCATTTCTGCTCTAGTTATAGAATCACCTAATCTGTAATTAGCAGGATTAGCTGAATTATCAACTATAACTCAAAGAGAAGCTAATTTATTAGCTGCTTCTAATGTAGAATATGCAGCCATTACTCCAGCAAAAGGTCTAACTATAGAAAAAACTATAAGAAGAGCCATACTAGCTGAAGTAACTTTTTTAAATAAGTTACTCATAAAGTATACTTTAATTAAAAAATAAAATATTTTTTGTTTAATTTTAAAACTATTTTTATGACTAAAAATCAAAGATAAAAAGATTAAGAATAAGTTTTTGATTACCTTTAATAATTATCCAAGAAAAAAGTTAGAAAATCAAACGTTGATTAGCTTTTTTATAAAAAAACTAGAAAAACGGTTAAAGCCTTAACCCAAAAGTTTGTATGTGCACAACTTTGGGAGAAAAAAGAAAATAGTTATTAGAATTTAGAATATAGTAATTAGAATTTAGAATATAGTAATTAGGGGAAAACTATAAATGATATTTTTTATTTTCTACTTTCTTCCAAAGTTGTACAAGAACATATAACCTTTTGGGGTTTGTTTTTGTTTTGATTATAGATGTTAATGATCTAAATATAAAATACTTGAGAATTCTATACTATTAAATTATAAAGTCAATTGAGGGGAGTGTATTTTCACAAATTCTTCACATTCAATTTTTAACAATTTTTAATATGTTATAGTTATCTTTTCTTCACACTAGTTTTTCCCTTTTTCTTGACAATATTAATATATTATTTTTTAATTTAAAGTTCTAATTTTGTTATATCTTATTGTTATAAAAATTGTGTACAAAATTGTTAATAAGTTGTAAAAAAATGTTAAAAAACACCTTGTTTTTGTTAAAAAGTCTGTATTTTTTAACATTTTTTTATTTTTTTTGTTTTTTTTAATTTTTTATGTTATATAAGTTTATTTATTTTTTATACAACAAAAAAAATCCTTATAAAATTAAGGATTTTTTTGTTGTATAATATATTTTATAATACCTCAACTCAATCAACTGATGTCTTAAAAATCCATCATCTTGTAGCTTTGTTATCATAATCAGTAAATATTTTTTCTATAATTCATAATT
>JAQUWS010000061.1 GCA_028692735.1 Candidatus Altimarinota bacterium | reverse complement strand
TTTCTTGTACTAATTCATAGTTTTTTAATTCAATAGCATCTCTTAAAACTTGAATAAATTCATTTTGTTGTTCTTTTGTCATTAATTTTTCAGTAAAAACTTCTCTATACCATAGTCATTTATTTTCAGGTTGTGCATGACTTAGTGCGTATTCATAGTCTCTTTGTTGTTCATTTCATCATCTTGTTGAAGTAAAATGAGATTTTGGATTTTCTGGATTTTTTTCTTGAAAAATCATTTTTAGTTTACTTTGTAATCTTGATACATCTTTAGCATTATTTAATTCTTCATTATTTCAATTTAATTTTTCATGATTTTCAGGATTTTCAGATACTTGGTTTACCATACATTAATTATTAATAAGTAAATTTAGTTTATTATACATAAAATATTGTATAGTCAATAATTTATTTTAATATTTTAATACTCCATTTTCAGTCTGGAAGAGAATCTCATTTTATCCATGGATTTAAGAGTTTTACGTTGTTGTAACTTTGTCAGTTTTTATTTGCCCATTCTACTATGTTATCAATTTTTCATTCGGTTATATTTTTTGTATTTGGGGTTGTAAATGGATCTCATATAACGAGGTTCATAATTTTTTTATGTTCTATATAATTTTTTATTATATATTTTACTGCAAGAATTTTAAACACATATCTTCAAGTTTCTTCATTTAAATATAAATCATAATATGAATTAACATTTTGGTCTTTTAATGCATTTTTTATGGCATTTTCTCATCTGTTGTAACTTGCTGCAACAAGAGTCCAGTCATTTAAATCTGAATATATTTTATTTAAATATTTTATTGCTGCATCTGTTGATTTTTCAAAATTATATCTTTCATCAACATAATTATTTATAATCAATCAAAAACTTTTTGCAGTTTCTGGCATAAATTGCCATATTCATCATGCTCATGCGGATGATACTATATCATTTCTTAAAGCACTTTCAACTATTGTAAGATATTTAAAGTCATCAGGGATATCGTTTTCTTTTAATTTTTTTTCTATGTAAGGGATATATAAGGGGTATCTTTTTATATATAAGTAAAATTGATATAGAGTATTTGATGTTACAATAAATTCTCTATCAAATTTTTCTTTATTTGAGAAATGTTTGGAGTCTATTGGCATTTCTTCTCAAGCAAAATTTATTGGAAAAGAAGGATATTTGAATAAGTAATTATCAATTTTATTGTATCTTTGTATAAAAAAATATAACAAAAGTACAATAACAACACTAATAACTATAATAATATTTTTATTTTTTTTATTCATATTTAATATAAATTTTTTAAAATTGTTTTTATTTTACTCATACAATAAAATAATCAAAAGTATTTTAAAATGTTCTAGTAATTTGTACGGTTTTAGCTTGTCAAAAGAAAATATAATTTTGACTTTTACGAAAAAAGATTAAATTTATATCATTATTGTTTTTATTTTATTGTTTTAATAGTATTGATTTTATGGAAAAATTTTATAGACTACAAAATATATTATTAAATGTAATTGAGAAAGTAAAGAAACAAGATTTTTTGGTTTATTTTAGAAAGATTTCAATTTTAGATATTAAAGATAATGAACTTGCATTTTGAGTTATATCAACTTTTGTTAAATGAAACTTAGAAATTAAGTTTTATAATGATATTTTAGAAGCTACAAGAAAAGAGTTACCAAATATTGATAAAATTTCTTTTGAAGTTGATAAGGATATAGATAATCCAACAAATAAATATGTTATAGATTGTACAAAATATTATAAAGAATCTGAGAAATCAAATAAAAAATCTAATAAAATAGATTCTAACATATGAAATATGACACAGGTTAATAAAATAAAACCTACTAATGAAAGGTATAGCTTACAAAATTTTGTAGTATGATCTGATAATCAATTAGCTTTTTCAGCATGTGAGGCTGTTTCAAAAAATCCTTGAAAATCATATAATCCATTATATATATATTGAGATGTTTGATTAGGTAAGACTCATTTATTACAAGGTACATCAAATGAAATTTTGAAGAAATTTAAAGATAAGAAGGTTGTTTATACAACTGCTGATAAGTTTATTACTGAATATGTAATGAGTGTTAAAAAAAGAAGTGTTGAAAGAATGAGACAAAAATTTCAAGAAATTGATGTTTTGGTTGTTGATGATGTTCAATTTTTATCATGAAAAGAACAAACACAAAATGAATTATATAATATTTTTAATTTATTGTATGAAACAAATAAACAAATAATAATAAGTTGAGATAGACCACCAAAAGAATTAAAAGAATTAGAACCAAGACTAAGAAGTAGGTTTGAATGGTGAATTACTGTTGATATATGAAAACCAGACTATGAGACAAGACTAGCGATATTACAAGAGAAAGCTAGAGAAAAAGAATTTTTAATCCCACAAGATGTGGCAGAATTTGTTGCTGCTAATGTTACTGAAAACGTTAGAGCTTTAGAATGAGTTTTAACTCAGCTTATTGCAGAATATGACTTTGATTGAGCAATTCCTACTCTTGAAAAAGTTGCACAAAAGTTAAAAAAATTAAGTTTTACAACTGATTTGATTTGAAATAATAATAAAGTTGTTGTTCCTAGAAAAACAATAAGAAGTTATGAGGATATTATAGATGCTGTTTCTTCTTTCTTTTGAATTGAAAAAGAATGAATTTTAGGTGAAAATAGAAAAAAGGAATTTATGATTCCAAGACAAGTTGCTATGTATCTTTTGAAAACAAAATTAAATTATACTTATGAAAGAATTTGAAATATTTTTTCTTGAAGAAATCATGCTGCCGTTTTGTATAGTTGTAATAAACTTGAACAAATAATGAAAAAAGATAAAAATCTACTTCAAGAAATTAATTCTTTAAGGGATTGAATCTGAATTTAACTCAAATTCAAACTCTAATTAAAATTCAAATAAGGTAATTGTTGTATAATAATTAATTTAGTAATCATTGTGTAGTATGGAATTCAATGAAGATATTGTAGTAGACGATGAAAAGAAAAATCATAATATTATTTCTGATTTGAGAGAGTGATTAGATGATGTTGATTTATCATGAAATAAGTATGTAAAAGTAATAAAAAATAAAACTAAGAACTTTGATTCATTAAGTAAATATAAAATTTCAGTAGTATCTTTTTTATCTGAAAAATCAAAAATATTAAGTATTTTTTTGAAGAAAAAAAGTATTATTGCTTATAATAAATTTAAAGTTTATAAGAAAAATTCAGATATTGATTCAAAAATTAAAAGTATGAGAATTTATTGTTTTTTAGATAAATATGTTTTTTCTTTTCTAAAAAAAATGTATTTATCAATATTTATTTTCTTTTTATTTTTGTGTATAATTTTTTTGAGTAAAGTTTTAATTGAAGTTAAAGTTAATTCTTGATATCAAAAAATTATTGAGATAAAGAATACAAAAAGTGAAGAGAAAATAAAAGATTTGGTAAGATGATCTATAAATGATTTTAGAATTGCTTCAGCATTATTTACTCCTTTTTTACTGATTCCTTCTGATAAATTAGAAACTCCAAAACATGTTATATATTGATGAAAACAGTTAGCTTACACTTTAAATAATTTAATTAAAGTTTATAATAATGTAAACACTGAAATAAAAAATAGTTGAGTTTGAAATATAGAATTGACAAAAATTTTATCATGATCAAAAAATGAATTTTTTTCAATGGAAGATGATTTGAATAAAACACTCTCTGAATATAATTTAATTACAGACTTAAAGGGGACTACATTGAATGATAAATTTGAGTTGTGAAAGAAATATCTAAATATGTTAGATAAATATTTACTTTTAATCAAAAATAATTATCAGACTTTTTTAAATATACTTTGAGATAAAAAAGAAAAAATATATTTAGTAGTTTTTCAAAATGCTGATGAAATAAGACCTACAGGTTGATTTATGTGAAGTATGTGAATTGTTCATTTGTATAAGTGAAAAATAACTAAATTTGAAACGTCTGATGTTTATGCTTATGAATGGAATTTAAAAAAAGCTGATTATTTAAAATTAAAATCTCCTGAATGAATAAATAAAATTACACCAATTTTATGACTTAGAGATGCTAATTACTCAATAAAATATAGTAATTCAAGTGAAAATATAAAATTTTTTATGAATAAGGCTTGATTTGATTTAGATTGAATTGTATATATAAATAATACTTTGATTGAGGATTTTTTGAAATTAACTTGAAATATAAGTTTTACAAAAATTTGAGAAGATATAAGATATAATAATTTTTCTCAAATAATGTCTTTGTTGGTTGAATCGAAGAAATATAAAGATTGAACTATATGAACTCCAAAACAGGTGTTATTTGACTTTATTGATGAGTTTAAAAAGAGGTTAGTAAAAGATTGAAAATATTTGTCTTATATAAATATTATTTTAAATGATATTTTAAAAAGGGATATAGTAGTTTATAGTTTTTCCCCTAAAGAAAATGAATTATTAAAAAATTTGTCTTTGAATTGATATATTGATTATTCTTCATCTTTAGATTTTGCATATCCTGTTTTTACTTCAATTTCTTGAAATAAGTCAGATAGATATATAAATAGAAGTTATGAAAAAAAGGTTAAAGAAATTTCGTGATGTAATTTTGATACTTCATTAAAAATTTCATTAACACATAATTTAACACTTGATGATGAAGATATATTAAAAAATTTGATAAATAAGTATCAAATTACAAACAAGGACACTATGTATATACAATGAACTTGAGATAATTGGGAATATGTTAAGGTTTTATTACCTAAAGAAGCTATAATTGAAAATACTCCTGATTATGTAATTGAAGAAACTGAAAAATTTAAGTATGTATCTTTTTATTTAAAGACAAAGAGATTTGAGACGTCTTCAAAGACTATTAAATATTTGTTATCAAATAAAGATTGTAAAAAGTATAGTTTTAATTTATATAAACAATCTTGAATAAGAAAATATGATTTATTGTTTGATAACACTGAGACCTTAGTTAAAAAGAGGGGAATATCTGAAGATTTTTCTTATTAGTTTTATTTTTTTAAATTTTTTAATTATGATATCTATTGATTGAGAATTTACTTGATTAGATCCAATTAATCATTCTTTGGTAAGTCTTTGAGCTGTTGATTTTTATAATCCTTCAAATCAATTTTATTGAGAGTGTCAGATGTGGGAATGAGCTTTATATGATGAAGAAGCTTTAAAAATAAATTGATTTACTATTGAACAACTTACTGATAAATCTAAAATGACTTTAGTAGAGATGATAAGAAAGTTTGATGATTGGTTAAAAACTTGTACAAATCCTCAAATATTAATTTGACAGAATCCTAAAAGTGATATTGATTTTTTGGTACAAAGCTATAAAAAAGCCTGAATAGCATATCCTTTGTGACATAGAAGTTTAGATACTCATACAATTGTATTTATGAGACATTTACAACTATGAAAAGATATTTTACTTGAAAGGGGGAGGTATAAAATAAATTTAGATGAGTCTTTGAAATTTGTATGAATACCATGATGAGAACCTAGACCTCATATTGCATTAATGTGAGCAAAATGTGCTGCTGAGGTTGTAAGTAGAACTGTTTTTTGAAAAAAATTGTTAGAAGATTTTAATAGTTTTGAAATCCCTGATTATTTAAAAATAAATTAATTTTTCATTTTGAATTTATAGAAAAAAAAGTAATATAATTTTAATTATTATTTTTTTATGTTTATGAAAAAGTTTGTTTTAGGATTTATTTTCTTTTTTATTACTTTAAATGCTTATGCTTTAAATGAATCTTGTTTTGAATATATGTGAAGTTCTAATATTGTTCAAAATGAGATTTTTTTAGTGAATTCAAATATTAAACTTGATTATGTAAAAAATTCTCAATGATATGTATATAATAAATTATATAAAAGCTGAGAAAATGAATTGTCATATGATATTGATTTAGACTCTGTAAATAAATGAATCATTAGTGATTGAAAAAGTTCTACTTCTTATGATTATTTAGTTTGAACTAAGCAAGATTATGATGATGAAATGATTCTTGATTTTAAAAAAATAGTTTGACCATGAATTATTCCAAAAATATCTATTGATTCAATAAATTATTATTATACTATTTCTATATCAAATGATAATTTTAACTATTTAGATATTTCAATTAATAATTTAAATACTTTTTCTTTTAGATTTATTAAGATAACTTTTCATAGTTACAATTCTTATAAATTGGTTGAAAATGTAAAAATAAAAGATTTAATTTTTAAAGAGGCTTATTATACTTATTTAATTAAGTGAAATTCTTGAAATAATGTTTTTTATTATTCAAATTTTTATTGTTCAAATGATAAAGATTCTTCAGATTTTAATAACTATACATCAACTAATAAGAATCAAGATTCTAACTTTTTTTATAAGACTTGACTTAAAGAGTATAATTTGATAATGAAAAAAAATTTAGTTTATGATGTAAAGAAATGAGTTGATACTGATGGAGATTTGATTGATGATGAAATTGATAATTGTAAAACTTATTATAATCCTAATCAGTTAGACTCAAATTCTAATGGAATTTGAGATATATGTGATGATGATGATAATGATTGAATTATCTGAATTTATGATAATTGTCCATATAACAGTAATAAAGATCAAAAGGATGTAAATAATAA
The DNA here is from genome assembly GCA_028692735.1 of Candidatus Altimarinota bacterium. Lineage (GTDB taxonomy): Bacteria > Patescibacteriota > Gracilibacteria > BD1-5 > UBA6164 > Altimarinus. Next base: position 243 of record JAQUWS010000061.1, on the reverse strand, counting down.
TAAAGTTTGAGATGTATGTGAATTTGATAAAGATAAAGATTGAATTTTTGATAGTTTTGACAATTGTATAAGTACAATAAATAAAGATCAAAATGATGATGATTTAGATTGAATTTGAAATAGTTGTGATAATTGTTCATTGTATAATCCAAATCAATTAGATAAAAATAATAATTGAGTATGAGATGTTTGTGAAGAGTCTGAAAAGTTTAATAAAGAGAATGATAAAGATGCAGATTCTAT
>JAQUWS010000060.1 GCA_028692735.1 Candidatus Altimarinota bacterium | reverse complement strand
TGTTGTAGCATTTAGTTTTTATTACATTTAATGTAAAAAATTTTAGTCTTTTATACTAGATTGTCAAAATATTGTATGTTTTTTGAGTTGACAAATAATGTTATAATTTTGTTTTATAGTTTTTATTTTCTATACTCTATTATAAACTCTCTTATATTTTTTAAAATATATTCAAATTTTTCTAAATCTTCTTCAAGTATAGTCATCCTGAATCAGTCAAAAGTTGAATTAAATCAGCTTAAAGGAACTGTACAAATTCCATTTTTTGCTATCATATAATAACAAAACTTTTTATCAAATCTTTTATTTTTTGTTTTTTCTTCTAAGAATTTTTTTAAGTTTTCTTCTTTTATTTCTGGTGTATACTCTAAATTAAACCTAGATAAATCAAATTTTATAGCTAAATAAAAAGCTCATTTTGGTTTAACAAAAAGTACATTATCTAAATCTCAAAGATATTTATTTGCTATTTCAGCTTTTTGTTTATATTTTTCTATTCTATTTTTTAAATATTCTTTAAACTCTTCTTTTTCATAGATTTCAGGAATTACATACTGAGGAAGTGTTGTTGAACAAACCTCAAGCATTTTTGATGATAATATAGAATTTATATATTTTGCAAAGTTTTCATCTTTATCACTATTATAGACTTCTATCCGACCACATCTTCAACCTGGCCAAGGAAGCTCTTTACTTATTCATTTCATAGAAATTCAAGGAACTTCTCATATAATATCTCTTAATAATACTCTGTCTTTTTCTTCATAAACTAGCTTTTCATATATTTCATCAAATATAACAAACAATTTATATCTTCTTGCTATATCAATAATTTTTTCAAGAACCTCTCTTTTAAATACAGCTCATGTTGGGTTATGTGGATTTATAACTAAGATTCAAGCTACGTTAGGATTATATTTTACTTTATTTTCTATTTCTTCTACATCTGGATTCCAATCATTGTTTGGGTCAAGAGTATAAGTTATATGCTCACTTCCTGAGTTTGTTGCCTCAGCTGATGAGTGAGTAGGATAAGCTGGATTTGGTCAGATAACTCTAGCCGAAAATGCTAGGTATCAATAAGTTTTATTAATTGCTTCTCATAATCAATTGAAAAATATTATATCTTCTTTTGTTATTTTTCAGTTTTTCTTTGCTAAATATTCTCTTGTTGCATCAAGTCATTTTGTAGGAGAATATGCATAAACTTCGTTTTTATCAAGTGCATTTTTTACTATTTCTTTCATCCGTGATGGGATTTTTTCTCACTTAATAACTGGATCTCATACATTTTCCCAAACAATTTCTCTTCAATATTTTTCAACTTCTTTTGCTATTGCTACAATTTCCCTTATTTCATAACTAAGTTCTTTGTATCAAACATGTAATAAATTTCTTCTCATAATTTATATAATTAAAAATTATCATCTTCATCAAGAGAGTTTTCAAAGTTATATTTTCTATACGATTTTATTAATTCTCATGATATGAAATCAATGTAATTAAATGATTTTTGTTCTGAGATTGTTATATTTATTGCTTTAAAGAAAAATCTAAAAATTCATATAAAATAATTATCTAACACTTGTTTTTCTGTTTCAAATAATTCAAGTAATTTTTTTGTAGTTATAACTGATCCCTCTTGTAATACAACATCAATCATATCTTCAACCCAAATATTTATCCTTTTTCTTATATCTTGATTCACTACCTCTTCTGAAAATTCTATAAATTCATTTGATCTATAATTGAATTCATATACTCTTTTATTTGATGAATGTCTTATAGTTTTACTTATATCCATATAAACTAATGAAAATACTCACAGTAAAAAGTTTGATGGATATCATTTATCAAGACAAGATGTAAGCAAAACAACTAATTCATCATATCTTTTATCTAAAATTATTTTTACTAAAAATGAAGAAAGTATCATATCATATTTTTTTGCTTTTTTCTCGTCTTTTCTAACTTTTTGAGCCTTTGCTGATGCTCTTTTTACTCATTCTTTAAATTTTTCAGATACTTCCATACTACTTGAAACCGTGTTGGCTCAAGCGTCGGCGGACTCATATGAATCAAAATCATCTAATCACATAAAAATAGTACTTAATTAATATAGTTTAAGCTTTTAGAATAAAGATCCTATAAATATGTTAATTCTTTAAATTAATCTTTATTGTTCTGTATATATTATTTGTATCTTTAAAAAATTCAAATTTTAATCATTTTGAGATTAAGTAATCCTTACTTATCTCATATTGATCAAATCAAATTTCTATAAATAATGTTATAGTATTAAAATTATCTTTTTCTAATAATAAAATATTTATCAGTTCTTCGTAAATTTCAAAACCTGTGTTTTTTCATCAATATAAAGCAATTTCTGGTTCATAAGTATAAACTCAAAAATCCATATTTTTGAAATCTTTTTCTTTTATGTATGGTAAATTTGCTGTTATAATAAGGTTAGTTCAATATAGTTTTTTAAAATCAAAATCTTTAAAATCTTTATTTAATGGTTTTATAATTTCTTTTAAACTATGTAATTTTATATTTTTTTTTGTTATGTTTAATGCTTTCTTTGAGATATCAATAGCTATTATTTTTTCTATATTTGTGTTTTTTGCAATACTAATTGGGATAATTCATGATCATGTTCAGATGTCGAGTAGGAAGATATTTTGATTTTTGCTTGTTTTATTATTATTTTCTGTTTCTTTGTAATATCTATGCATTAAAGATCCTGAAATAAATTCAGGATGACGGGTGTTGAGTTTTTCTGAATGACGAATGTGGTAAATTTCAGGATTATAGATATTAGAGTTTTTTTGAGTTTTTGATTTTATATACTTTATAGTTTCTTTAACTAAGATTTCTGTGTCATCTCTGGGGATTAGGACATTTTTATCAATATAAAAATCATTTCACATAAAATTTACTTCTTTTGTGATATATACTAATGGATATCATGTTGATAGTTTTTTGAATATGTTTTTTGTCTTTTTCAAGTATTTTTCTTCAATTGTATCAAGTATAAATAAATCTTTTTTTTCTATATTTAAAACAAACTCTAAAACTTGATTTATTGTTTTAGAGTCTAAGTTATATTTATTTTTTCAATATTTTATTAATTCTTGTTTTTTCATTTTTTAATTTTCAAATTTTTTCTTATTAAATATAAGAATAGTAAAAATTATTATTATTGCTAGGTAAGCTATAGAATAAAACGTGTTAAATACAAAAAAGAAAAATTTAAAATCAGTAAAACTTCAAATTACATCTTTTATATTTAATGCTTCTAATGGAGGAAATAATAATTGTAATAATTTTATTGATCCTATTATTATTGAATTTTTTGTCATTGAAACTAAATCAAGTAGCAAAGAAAAAGAATGAGCTATTAAATAAACTAAAACACTTACAATTATTGTTAATATATTTGACATAAATGTAGAAAAAAAGAAAACAAATGATAATAATATCTCAAGTTTTAGTGCTGTAAAAAACAATGAAAATAATATTATTTTAGTTATTTCTATATCTTTTATAAATAATACTAATAAAAATAATAGGGCTTGAAGAAGTATTATAAGTAATATACAAAAAGAAAAACCTAAGAATTTACCTATAATAAATTCATACCTTTTAATAGGTTTTGATAAAATTAAAAATATTGTTTTTCACTCTATTTCTTTAAAGAGTAATTGGCTTCAAACAAATAAAACACTTAAAAATCAAAATATCTCTATCATAGCTAATCAAAAGTCTACTATTACTTTGTCATCATCTCAAATCGTTAACTTTCACAATGAAATTGAAAAAGCTATAAAAATTAGAGCAAAAAATATAATTAAATACAGAAATTTATTTCTAGTAATTTCTTTAAAAGTATTTATTGCTATATTCAACATAATTTTTTTGTTATAAAATAAAATTTTTATTCTTTTGGTTGTTTTAAAACTATTTCTCTATATGTATTTATAATATTGTGGATTTTACTTGTATAATGTACTGGATCCGGAGCATATTCCATAATAAAATTTGTTGCTGTTCATGCTGTTTGTATTGTAATAGTTCAAAAGTTTAACATATTTGCAAATAAACCTTTTGTTTGTGATCATACTTCTTGTACTTGTCATAAACTACACTCAGAAACAATTCTGTTTAATAAAGATAATTGTTCTATTCATATTATTCTATTATTTGTAATTACAAATAAATCAAGTTCATGATCTAACCATCTTATATACAGAAATAATGAAAATGACATCCAAAATATTATAAGTAATAGATAAAACCATAGTTGTGAAAAAAACAAAAACAATAGTGTTATTGTTATAAGTATTCAAAAAAACAAATAAATAAAAATGAATACATATACTATCCAATGTCTTTTTATTACCAATTCTATTTTCTCTCAAGGAAGAGGATGTTCTATTATTATTTCTTCTTTTTCCATAAAAAACTAATTTATACTAGGTTTTTTTAAATAAAAAGCATTTATTTCTCTTTTTGTGCCAAGAGTTAAAGATTTTAAAAATTCTTTGTAATTTATGTAACTATTTGTTTTTATTATATTGATTTCTTCTCAATATATATTGTCAATATTGTTTTTTTCTACATAATCTAAAAATTCTTCATTTTTTAGTATTTCTATTATATTATTTTTAGATTTTTTTACAAATAAATCTCTTTTAGATGATGCTTTTATAACTGGATAATCTGTAAACAGAGAAAAAAAAGAAACTTCTGTTATGTTTATATTTTTATAAATAAATGCTAGTGTGTTAACAAATAATGTTATTGTTCTAATTCAAGTAAAACTTCATGGTCAATTAATAACAATTATATTTTTTATATCTTCAATATTTATTTTATTATTTTTCAAAAAATCTAAAAATATATCTCCTATTTTGGATGATTCTTCTCATAAAATAGAAAATTCTTTTTCTAAAATAATTTCTTTTTTTTTGTTTAATAATAAAATAATTCAATTTTTTGAAACAGCATTTAATAATATATACATAAAACTTTTTCTTTATATTAATTTTTTTTATTATATTAAGTTTTATTTTTTAAACAAGAATTTATTGTATTTTTTTGATTTATATTATTTTTTATGTTAAAATTATTTGGAATTTTATATTTTACTTATTATTTATATGAAAAAAACTAAAACTTTATCTAACAATAACTTAGCTTTTACTCTAGTTGAACTTATTGTTGTTATAGTAATACTTGCAATATTAACTACTGTTGCATTTATATATATTTGATCCTATGTTAAATATAGTAGAGATTCAAAAAGAATTTCTGATATAAGAAGTATTGCAAATGTTATTGACATAAAATTTGCAAAATGAATAAAACCTTGAGTATTTTTATCTAATCCTACAACTAATCAAACTTTTAGTTGAGATACTTTGATAAAGGAATGAATTATAGATGATGCTACTATAATAAAACTTAAAGATTTATCAAAAACGCCTATAGATCCTGTTTCTAATGATTATTATAAATATAGTACTACTTCAAAATGATCATTTTACCAAATTTTTTCAAATCTAGAAAGATGAAATTGAATTAACTCAACTATTGTACCAAAGACTTATGCTGCATGGGAAGGAGCAAAGATTTTTAAAGTTATTTGAAACTATAACTGATTATTTCTTATTTCTGACAATTGAAAATATTATTCTGCCCCTTCTTTATTTATAGATGATAGATGAATAGATAGTGAATGATATGCATGGTTTTATATTGATTGAAAAACTGAAGTAGTTAGATATAGAGTAATTGAAGTTGCATCTAATACTCCTGTAACTGATGATGAAGTATATGACTTTGCAATAAAAATGTATAATAGTTATGTTTGATCATGAATTAATGAATCAATTTTTTCTGCTTTGGATATAAATGATCGTGAAAAAGTTATTACATTTGGTAAACTGTTACTAGCTCAAAAAATCTCAGCATCAAGAGCATCTACTACATCTACAGTTAATTGATGATGTATTCTTGATTGACAGACTGTTGCAAGTGGATCAACTGTCACTGCTTATCAAGAAAGTGAAGTTTCTTGGTTTTCTCTTTATGATTGTGATTCTATTGCATTGGAAAGAACTTGTGAAAATTGAGTTTTATCATGAGATTCTTCTTATCAATATCTTACATGTTTTAAAGGATTTTATTCTTCTTGTGATGCTGTTTCTTCATATGATTATAACTCGCATATTTACAATATTCCAGAACTTACTCATACTGAATCTGCAACTTGAATAACATCTACTCCTATAACTGTAGATAATTGAACTTATACATATACCCTTGATTCAATTTCTTGTAATGATTGAACTCTAATAAATCAAGTTGAATCATGACCAACATTAATTTCATGTAATTCATGATATACTGCTAGTTGATCTACTTGTGTTATTTGATGAGATATAACTTTAACTTGAGTTGATACAGTAATTTGCTCTTGATGTTCTGAATAATTATTACTTAATTTTTAACAATATTATGAAAATTAAAATTAATTTTTCATTGTATTTGTTGACTATTTTTTCAAGCATATTTATACTTATTAATCAAGTTTTAGCTGTTGATATAGACACAAATACAACCATAAACACTGATACTACTTATGATAGTTTAATCGTAAAAAGTTGAGCAATATTAACCTTGGATGCTAAACTTACTGTTACTTGAGATGCTACAATTGAAAATTGATGAGTTATCACTCATACATTGGTTACAACAACTACATCTAATTTAGAAGTTTGATGAACTTTAGATATACAAACTGGTTGAAAAATTGATGTTTCTTGAAAGTGAAATTCCATAACTTGACGTTGAAGTAGCTCTTACTCTTATGCTGCTAGTCATTGATGATATTGAGCTAAAGTGTCATCTTATTCTGCTCTTGACCCTTATTGAGATTTATATAATCCTATTACTGTTTGATCTTATTGATATAATAATACTTCTTA
>JAQUWS010000059.1 GCA_028692735.1 Candidatus Altimarinota bacterium | reverse complement strand
TTTAGTATAACTATTTTTTTTAAAATTCAATTTTTTATTTATTTTTTTGAAAAAAAAATATTTTTTATATAATAACACATAAAAACATTTAATAACTTAAAGTTATTAGAATAGTTATTAATTTTATAGCATTAATAAAGAAATTCTGTGGGTTTTAAGACAAAGAAAATAAAAAATAATAAGGTTTTATTTAAAAGAAGTATTACATACATAATATGATTAGTTTTTATATCTATTATTTCAATATTTGGAATATTAATTATAAAAAATATTAATAATTTTGATTTCAATTTTAATGTATGAAACATAATTTGAAATTTAAAATATAATATAAAAACAGAAAAAAAACAAAAAGATCAAGTAAAAATATTACTAGTAGGGAGATGATGAGCAAATCATAGTTGATGAGAATTAACAGATTCTATTATATTAGCATCAATAGATTTCAATAAAAACATTGTATCTATGTTATCTATTCCTAGAGACCTATATGTAAAATATACGGATAAAAGTTATTGAAAAATAAACTGAATTTATGCTCATTACTTATGAATAGAAAAAAATGAAGAAAAAGCAATGCAATATCTTGAAAATAAAATAAGCCAGATAACATGAGAAAAAATAGATTATTATGTAAATATTGATTTTACATGATTTAAACAAATTGTTGATTTATTATGATGAGTAACAATAGAAGTTCCTGAAACTCTTGTAGATAGCACTTACCCAAATTGAAGATGAGGGTATACTACATTTATATTAAAAGAGTGAACTTGGAATATAGATTGAGAAACAGCTTTAAAATATGCAAGAAGTAGACATAGTACAAGTGATTTTGATAGATCATTAAGACAGCAAAAAATCCTATCAGCAATAAAAGTAAAATTATTAGAAGAAGGCTATTTGAAAAATCCATTTAAATTAAAAGAATTATATAATACAATAAGTCCATATTTTACTACAAATATAGGTATAACTTGATTTTTAAAAATCGCAGCTGATTTTAAGGACTTAGAAGCAAATAATAATATAATTTCCTTAAATTTAAATAACTCTTGTTACTATTGAGTTTCAGCTTGTCAAGTTTGAGGTATATTATATACTCCACCAATGGAGCAATTTTGATGAGCATCAGTAGTCTTACCAAGATGAGCTACATACTATAGTCTAGAAAAGTATTCTGAAATACAGAGATTTTCAAATATAGTTTTTAACTACCAAAAAGTGTTTACAGATAAGCAGGAGATCAATATCTTTAACTCTGTATCAGTTGCGAATAAAGCAATGTATTTAGCAAATGATTTACAACAATTCTGATTTTATATTCCTGAAAAAGATTCTATATGAAATACTGATGGTGTTGTTTATGATAAAACAACTATATATTACAACAATATTTGAGAAGATACAGAAACTCTTAATGCTCTTAAATTGTTTGTAAAATGAACATATGTGAAAACTGAATTGCCAAAATTTTCTAAAAATCCAAATACAAAAATAGAAATCATAATTTGAAAAGATTTTAGTGAAATAACTGATTTTGATTGAAATAAAAATTAATATTTAATTAATCATATGAATAATAGAAATAGATACAAATCTACAAATTTTATAAAATATAAAATTAGAAAAAGTAGATTTAATATAAAAAATAAACTTAAAGATAAAGAAAAAGTAAAAAGATATGTTATATTTTGAATAATGTGATTAGTTTGATTGTTTTTTTTCTCTTTATTATATGTTTATATAGCTTATATATTACCATTACCTGATGTAAAAAACTTAGAGAAATTAAACTTAGCAAAATCTTCAATAATCTATGATAAAGATTGAAATGAATTATATAAAATATATAAAGAAAATAGAACATATGTAAATTATGATAATATATCAAAAAACATGACAAATGCTCTAGTTGCATGAGAGGATAAGACTTTTTTACAAAATTCATGAGTAGACTTTAAAAGGATGATATGAGCATTTGTATATTATATATTATGAAAAACAGATAAAGTTGAATGAACATCAACTATTACGCAACAGCTTATAAGAAATACATTGATATGAAATGAAAGAAAAATAGAAAGAAAGATAAAAGAAATGTATCTTTCTTATAAAGTAAGTTCATCTTTATCAAAAGAAAAAATACTTGAATTGTATCTAAATAAGATTGATTTTTGAAGTAATTCATTCTGAATAGAAGAAGCATCAAAGACATTTTTTTGAAAATCTGCAAAAGATCTATGAATCCTAGAAGCAAGTATTTTAGCATCATTACCTAAATGACCTACATATTATTCTCCATACACTCACTCTGACAGACTTTTATGATATTTGTCTGCATATAACAAAGAAGATACAAAAACTCAAACAAAGATATTATCAGAAAAAGAAAAGATACTATATGCTAATACAGTTAATATATTTTTAAAATATATTGAAGAATTAAAATCTAAAAAGATTTCAGATTCATCGGTAATGATTTGTTGATTAAATAAGTATTATCATAAAAAGTGAACTATAACAATTGATAAAGATTGATGTTCTGTATTAGAGTATTCAAAATTACTATGATTTTTAAATAGTATAGAGATAGAAGATGATAATAATGTAGTAGAATATTATACTTGAAGAAAAGATTTTATATTACAAAGAATGTTAGAAGATTGATATATAGAATTTGATGATTATAAAAAGGCTATTGTAAATTCAATATGATTTAAATTTGAAAAATCAAAAGAAAATATAGTTGCTGCTCACTTTGTACTATACATAAAAGAATATTTGGAAAAGAAATATGGTAAAGAGTTCCTAGATTCAGGATGATTAAAAATTTACACAACTATAGATTGAAATCTACAAAAAAAAGCTGAAGAATTAATAACATCATATGGAGAATCTAATGCGAGAAAATTTGATGCAAACAATGAGGCATTAATAAGTATTGATAATAAAAGTTGAGATATCCTTGCTATGGTATGATGAAGAGATTATTTTGATGAAGAAATCTGATGAAATGTAAATATGATTACATCAAAATTACAACCATGATCAAGTTTTAAACCTATAGTCTATGCACAGGCCATTGATTATAATACTATTTGATCTAAAACCCCAGTTTTTGATTTACAAACTACTTTCCCATGAGATTATTCTCCATCAAATTTTGATTGAAAATTTTATTGACTTATGAATATTTCTACAGCTTTAAATAATAGTAGAAATATCCCAGCAATTAAAATGGTATACTTATGATGATGAGAAAAAAGTATAGTAAAATTTGCAAATAAATTATGATTTACAAATATAGCAAATGACTGAAGGTATGGGGCATCAATTTGATTAGGGACTGTAGAAGTTACTCCTCTTGAAATGGCAAGTGCATATACTGTTTTTGCAAATTTATGAGTAAAAAAAGAAGTAACTCCTATATTGAAAATACTTGATTCAAAGGGAGTGGTCATTGAAGAAAAAAAAGCAACAAAATGAGAACAAGTTATAGATAGTTCAACAGCATATATAATAAACTCAGTATTAAGTGACACTTCATCAAGACCAGCATGATGGAATTGATACTTATCTCTTTGAAGTAGGAAAGTTGCAGCAAAGACATGAACATCAACAAAACAATATACAAAAGATGGAAAGAAAGTTAAATTACCAAGAAATCTATGGACAGTATGATATACTCCTCAGATAACAACAGTTGTACGGGTTGGTAATACTGATTGAAAAGAAGTTAATATGAGTTGAGATTGATTAAATGCTGCATGACCAATTTGGAGAGATTTTATGTCATATGCTCATAAAAATCTTGAGTCAGTTGTATGGAAAAGACCATCATCAGTAAAAGAATTAAGTATATCTAAGTTAACATGAAATCCAGTAGATTCAGACTTTGTAGCAAAATTGACAACGACATCATTATTTAAAAATGTTCCAACTGAAAAAACAACTTGATTAAAAGCTGTAAAAGTTGATGCTTTATGTAATGGTAAAGTAAGTGAATTAACACCTGAGGCTTGAATAAAAGATATTTATGTTTTAGATATTCATTCTTTAATTCCTACAAATAGTTCTTGGGAAAATCCTGTGCAAAAACGGGTAGCAAATGGTGATTATAAAAAAGAATTTTGAGAGTTAGTAGATTCTTCAGATATTATAAAAGATACAATTTGTGATAGAACTGAGTGAAATCCTAATTGAGCAATTCAAATTGCTTCAAAAGTTAGTGTATGACAGCAATTAGTAACTTGAACAAATTATATTGAATTAGCATACAAGTGAAATGCACCAATAATAAAAATTGATATACTTTTAGATAGGAAAAAAGTTGATGATATTATACTTCCTTGAAAAATAGAATGATCATACAGATGAAATATAATAATACCAAGTGAATATAAGGGAAAATATGATTTAACTTTGAGAGCAGTAGATAATAATTATTATTCATGAGAGGAAACTAAGGAAGTTGAAGTTATAAGTACAAATAACTCTAATACTAGTAGTTCTAATACTAATTCTAGTAGTGCTACTGCTCCAAAAATTACAATAAAAAACCCTATTGATAAAAGCATTAATTTATACAATAATTGACAAGAATTTAATCTAAGATGAGAAGTTGATGATTCTAATTGAATAAAAACAATAAATATATATATTGATTGAACAATTATAAAAGACTGAATAACTGAATCATCTTTTGTTTATCCTATATCTTGAGAAAATTTATCTATATGATCACATACAATTAAAGTTGAAGTAGTAGATTTTGCATGAAATAAATGATCTGAAAATATAAGTCTTGAGATTCTTCAAAAATAATTTTTTATTAAAAAAAGATATTGTCAAGCTAATAAAAGTAAAAAAAACTCTATATTTATAGAGTTTTTTTTACTTTTATGTTATTATAATAATATCAAGTGGTACCTTAAATTTATAAAACAATTATCGTGAGCTTAAAAGATATATTAAACAAATGAGTTATAAACAAAGTTTGAATCAATTACAAAAATGTAAATGATTTATTTAATATACCTTCATCTACACCAAGTCCTACTATAAAAAAAAGCAATATAGATTCTGATTTAAATATAAATCCTAACTCAAACAATTTAGATGAAACATTTATTATATGATATATAAACGATATAATATTAAATGCTATGCAATTAGATGCATCAGACATACATATTGAACCAACAGAAAATATATTAAAGGTTAGATTTAGAGTTGATTGAAATTTTATAAAATACAAAGAATTTCCAAAAACTGACAAGGAAAGTTTTATAGCAAGAATAAAAATAATGGCTTATTTAAGAATAGATGAACATAGATTGCCACAAGATTGAAAAATAAATTATAAATTATTTGCTTGAAAAAGTTCTGATTTAAGAGTTTCAATAATTCCAACAATTTATTGAGAAAAATGTGTAATTAGAATTCTAAAAAAAGATTCAAAACCTCCACAATTAAAAGAACTTTGAATCCAACCATATAACATGGTAAAAATAAAGAAACATATAAGAGATAGTTATGGGATGATTTTAGCTGTTTGACCTACATGATCAGGAAAATCTACAACATTGTTTTCATTACTTTCTCAATTTAATGCAGAAGAAAATAATATCTCAACACTTGAAGATCCTGTTGAATATAGAATCCCATGAGTTAACCATACACAGATAAATCCAGCAATAAATTTTTCTTTTGCAAATTGATTAAGGTCTTTGCTAAGGCAAGATCCAGATATAATAATGGTTTGAGAAATAAGAGATGAAGAAACTGCAAAATTAGCAGTTGAGGCAAGTATAACATGACATATAGTATTTTCCACATTGCATACTAATTCAGCCGTACATACTATCCAAAGATTAGTAAATTTATGAATAGACCCATTACTAATTACTTCTTCTTTGAGAATTATTGTATCACAAAGATTATGAAGAAGACTATGTCCTATATGTAAAGAAAAGTACACTCCTGACTCTTGAAAAAAGCAATATATATTATGAAAAATATGAAAATATATAAAAAACAAAGATAATTTTTCTTTATATAGAGCAAACGAAAATTGATGTGATAAATGCAATAATACATGATATAAATGAAGAGTCTGATTTTTTGAATTATTAGAGATAACTGATAGTATAGAGGAATTAATATTAAAACAAGTAAATAAAAATGATATTGAAAAACAAGCAATAAAAGATTGAATGTTCCCAATTCTTGAAGATGCTTTAATAAAAGTATTTTTATGAGAAACAAGTATTGAAGAAGTTTTATATGTAATTTGAAATTAATTATTCTTTAAAAAAGTAAAAATGATTAGCAAGAAATTAAATAAACATTTTGAGACACATAACGTTCCATTACTTGAACAAAAGATTGAGGATATCTTGTTTATGATTGATCCAAAATATGTTGAAGCGTTTTCTATTTTTAGGAATAATTTATTAGCTACAATTTGAGATGATGAAATTGATTATGAAAATATAGAAGAATAATTAATTTTATAAAAAAAAGCTAGTATTGATATATCAACACTAGCTTTTTTTTATAAAATTAATAACTTTTTTGTCAACTCAAAAAACATACAATACTTTGACAATCTAGTATAAAAGACTAAAATTTTTTACATTAAATGTAATAAAAACTAAATGCTACAACAAGCTACAATGAGGATAAAAGAAATAAAGTATTTAAAACTAAAAGAGGTATTTTGTGCACTTCAAATGAATTACACAAAATAGTCTTTTTTTTTCTTTGAAATTCAAAGCAATAGAATAGAAACTTAGAATACAGAATATAGAATATAGAAAAATTTTTTGTCATACTCGTGCTTGACACGAGTATTAGAATACACAAAAATACACAAAATAACAACAAAACTTACACAGACTGTCATTCCGGACTTGTTCCGGAATCATAAAAATAATAAAAATCCATATAAAAAACTTACTTCCTAACAATAAACTCATGAAAAACAATAATTTAGAATATAGAA
>JAQUWS010000010.1 GCA_028692735.1 Candidatus Altimarinota bacterium | reverse complement strand
TTGTTAATAGTCTATGTTTATATCTTATATCATAGTGAAACCTTGGAATTGGAATATTGTTTTCTCTATAAAATTTTAATTCTTCAGGAATAATTTTGAAAGGTCTGTTACTTTCTTGACATTTTATTGCCCAATTTAGTATGTCATCAGGAATATCTTTTATATTATCTGGTAATTTATTTGCTGGAATAATTTTGTCTACTTTTGGAAGTGGGGATTCATAGTCTGACCGATTGAAAATTGGTCAATGAAGAAAAGTCTGTCATTCTCTTGAGTAACTAGAATCCCTTAAATTTACATTTTTATTATTAGCATTGCTAAAGGGATCCTTCACATTCGTTCAGGATGACAAGAAATTTTCATAGATTCTTGAGCCTACTGCAGGAATGATGAACAAGTTAGTATTGATTACTAAATCACGATTCATAGGATAATATTCCTGAGCTTCTGTTTCGTTGTATCAAAATCTTGAAATATTTGGTGGAAAAAATGTTCACCAAATATTGTTTATTATCATATAATTTATAATTTTTTCTAGTTCTTTAAAATAATCTTGTGATTTATATTGTTTATTGAATATACAATATTCTTTTCATACTAAACCAACACAAGCAAAACAATTTTTACAAGATTTAAGGTTAAAACTATAATATATATTGAAGCTATTATCATATACATATTCTGAGAAATATATATTTTTTGAATCCCTAAATACATTTATAGCCCCTATAACTGGTCATTCTAAATCATAAATAAAACTTGAATCATAGACATTACTACATCTTCATCATTCATACAAATTATAACAATCTTGTCACTCAACTACATTAAAACAATTAAAACAATTTTTTGAGTTGTATATATAATCTCCTATACAATTTTCGGTTGCATAAGTATTTAAATTGACATGTGGTAATGTTTTTTCAAAGTCTTGAAATATCTTTTGATATTTTAACACTTTTTCATAGTCTCAAAGATTTATATCTTTCATTTTTTCTTTATATTCTTCTTTAGTATAAGCTTTATTTAAAATGTGGTATTTTTTTCATTCTAGAGAATAACACATAAAACAAGCATTACAATTGTTGCATTTTTTACAAAAATAACAATTTATACAATTCCCTCAATTATAACAATATTTTGAGTTATATATATTTGCATTATCTACACATTCATAAGATTTTTCTATAATACTTGACCACCAAACATCTGAAGAATCTTTTATTAATCTTGATTCTTCTGTATAATATGTATCTTCAATAGAATTACATCAAAAACACATATATGCATTTTTAGAATTTAACAAACCATCATTAAACTCTGAGTTTTGCGAGTTTACTATACTTAAATTTGGAAATGGTACTTTATGTAATAACTCATCAAGTTGAGAAAAAAAAGATTTACTTTCATCAAAAACTATTCCATAATCTAATGCACTCCATTTATCACTCCACCAAATATCTTTATCATAAATTTTGTAGTTTTTATCAGGAGAGTATAAAGAAATAATTTCTTTGTTTGAAAAATCACATTTTCTTTTGTATAGTTGTCTTTTGTTTCTAAATGATAATCTTCTTTGTTCATAACAATCTGGACAAAAATCAGAAATATTAAATGCGTATTTTTTTCAATTTATTACGGGGGAAAACATGTTATAAGCTTCTATTAATTCATCTGAAATAACAAATTCTTTATTACAATGTAAACATTTTTTTCTCATATTTTTGGTTTTTATTAATAAACTTCTTTGTCGTAGCATTCTTCACAATAAACTATTTCTTTTCTAATAGGAGAATATGAAGAATTTATATTTTTATTGCATTTATCACATTTTCTGTTAAAAATTTTTCTTGGATTTCTTTGTTGCATTCTTTCTAGATGTCTTTGATTAAAATGTTTTTTTGGGATTGGTAAATTATGTTTTCTATAAAATTCTAGTTCTTGTTTTGTAATTTTAAATAATTTGTTTGTTATTTCACATTGTATTGCCCGGTTTAAAATATCATCTGGTATATTTTTAATATTTTCTGGAAGTTTATTTGCAGGAATTATTTTTTGTACTTTTGGAAATGGTTGTTCATAATCTGACCATTTAAATCATTTTTCAGTGGCTAGTTTTTTTGTCAATGGATAATACTCCATCGCCACAGTTTCATTATATCAAAATGGGCTTAGAGTGCTCGGAAAAAATTCTCACCATTCTCAAGTATTTTGCATATGTTCTATTATTTGGGAAACTAGTTTTTCGTACTCTTGTTTTGAATATTGTTTATTAAAAATACAATATTGTTCATTATTTTTTAGTCATACACATCAGAAACAATCTTTTGGATTATTTAAACAATTGTCACAATAATAAATATTATGTCATCACCAAATAATATTTGAAAATAAAATTTTGCTTCCATTTCAAAAACAATGTACTTCATAAATATATGAAGAATTCTCTCACCAAATATCATAATCATAACAATTCTCTACTTCTTGATAATACATTTCAGTGCAATATTTCAAATTGACTCAATTATAACAATCAAAGCATCAATATAGATTACTTGAATTTAATATATTATCTGAAAAAGCTATATTATCAGAATTAATAATGTTTAGATTTTTTGAAGGAACTGTTAATCTTAATTTTTTATATTTATTAATAAAATCTTTTTTTGAATCATTATTTAAAAAGATTTTATCATATTCTTTTTGATAATCTTGTTTAGAATATGGTTTATTCAAAATATAATATTCTGAATTATTTAATCATTTACATCACAAACAATTTTTACATCAAATACAGTCTTCTCATAGATATAAATATGAACAATTATTACAGTTTAGAACATAAAAACAGTGAAAACAATTATCAGAATTTATTGCTTCATAACAAACTTGAGAATTAGTTAGTTTTAAACAATCTACACAATTTTTACAATTTGTTGAAGTTACACAATAGTATGAATCCTCAACATATCAGCAAGAATTAACATAATATGAATTTTTATTGTAATATGAATGATTTCAATAATCAGCATTATCACTAAATCAATTTAAAATAGAAATACGAGGAACTGCTTTTTGCAATTCTTGAAATTGCTCAAAAAATGGTCTAGAAAAATCAAAGTCTATTCAATAATCAAAAGGTGAATATTTATCGCTCCACCATATATTTTGTTCATAAGTTATATAATCCTTGTCTGGAGAATATATTGAAACTACGCTTTGTTTAGAAAAATCACATTCTTTTTTATACAAAATCCTCTCGTTTCTAAAACTTAATCTTCTTTGCTTTCTACAGTCTGGGCATAATGTGGGTGTAGGAATATCATATTTTTTTCATGCAAAAACAGGTGAAATTTTATCGTAAAATTTCAAGTCTTTGTTAGTAATTTCAAATTGGGAGTTGCAATGTTTGCAGGTTTTTGTTCGAATTGTTTTTTCTTGCATTTTAAAATAACATGTATTAAATTCAAAAACATAACTTCATTCTATCAAACCGATGTAATCTTGGTAAAGGTAAAGAGTTTTTAACTAAAAAATCATATTCTTCTTTTATAACTTTATAGTAGTTTCACTTTTTATCTTGTATTATAAACTTAAGTATTTTGGGATTTATAAACCAATTTTCATTTTCATCATATCATTCATAATTAATCAAGTCATCTACTTTTATTATTTCAGTTCATTTGGGGACATCTACCTTTATCATTTTATCTCGCCACATGTATCACTTATCCTTTACTTCTTCTTTTTTAAATCATCATATTAATCAAGAAATTGTATCATTAAAATAAAATGGATTTATAGTTCAAGGAAAAAAATTTCATAATATTCATTCTTCCTCCATTTTTTTAAAAATTTTTAAAACTTCTATTTCCCAATCTTCCTTAGTATATTGTTGATTTAAAATACAATATTGTTTATTTTTTAGTCAAATACATCATAAACAATATGAACAACTATTAAGAAAATAAGAATAAAAAATATTTGAGCTTTCTATTATATGAGCTGAATTATATATATTGTTTCATGAAACTCACATAACTCAATATAAATCATCTCAATAAGGTGATCAAGCTGTGAATGCATCATAAATATTTGTATTGTTATCCATTCATCCAACTAAAAAAATATTTTTTCCATTCCTAACATTTGAACAAAAATATCAATTATTTACATTTGAAGAATTTATTATATAATTTCAAATAACATTATCTGAAAGAAGATTTTCTCATTTTTTATCAACATTATTAAAAAAATCTATAAAATTATACTTATCTTTTAAAATAATTTCTTTTTGTATAAAATATTGTGTTTTTTCAAATTCTTTATTATTTATGTAATATTTCTTATTCTCTAAATTACTGCAAAAAATACATTCTTCACATCATATCAAGTTCGAAGAAAACCAAATATTATTTGAATTAATAATATATCTTGAATAAAATATTTTAAATCATTTCAGAATTCAAGCACTCTGGTAAACAATACTTGATCAATTCCAAACAGATAATCAATTTATAACATCATTACAATTATCCTTTACTGATATTGAATACATTATATTCTCACAATTGTTAATAATTATAAAACCTAGATATACTTTTTTTGACATAAAAATAGTATCTGCAAATTCAGTATTTTCATTATATCAAAAACTCAAAGTGTTACACATTCTAATATTTAAAAATAAATTTTTAAAATTTTCAAAAAAATTTATATCTGAATCATAACCTATACTTTTTTTCAGCAAATCATCCCTGTTATTTTCAAATTCTTTAATATCAACAATTCATTTTATTCTTTGAGTTTTTGGAAACCTTGATACAAATCAATCTATTTTCTGAAGATTAACTGGAGACCAACTAAGTATTTCAATTAAAAAATCTTTAAAAAGAGTTTTTTTTCTTTTATCTTTTATTATATTTTCATAATATTTTAAATCTTTCATTTTTCTTTTTTTGGAATTAAAAATAAAGAATTTTTAATTTTTAATAAATCTCCTCATCATAACACTTTGCTCAATATACTTTTCCTTTCATTTCAGGTGGATAAGTGGTTTTTATATCGTTTCAACATTTATCACATTTTCTATCAAATAGTTTTCTTTGGTTCTTTTGTTGCATTCTTTCAAGGTGTCTTTGATCAAAACTTTTTCTTGGGATTGGTAAATTGTGTTTTCTGTAAAACTCAAGTTCTTGTTTAATTATTCTAAAGGGCTTTTTTGTAATTTCACATTCTATTATCCGATTTAGTATATCATCTGGGATGTCTTTTATATTGTCTGGAAGTTTGTTTGCGGAAATTATTTTTTCTACTTTTGAAATTTCTTGTTCGTAATCATCCCATAGGAATAATTTTTCAAGAGCTTGTTCTTTTGTTAAAGGATAATATTCCATAGCAACTGTATTGTTGTATCAAAAAGTAAATATATTTGGTGGAAAAAATTCTCACCATTCTCAAGTCTTTTGCATATGAGCAATTATTTGAGGAACTAAGATTTCATACTCATCTTTTGAATATTGTTTATTAAAAATACAATAACTTTTATTTTTTAATCAGACACATCAAAAACAGTTTGATGAGTTATTAACACAGTTTATACAATATATAAGATTATCTACATTATCATAGCATGATAGACAAAAAATAGTTTTATGAGCTCAGTTTCATACATTTAAACATTCATAAATTAGACTAGCATTGTTTCCCCAATATGTATAATCCATACAAGTTTCAGATAAATATACATCATAACAATATCTACAATCTTCACTTTCTTTTATGTTGTATCATAGAGAATTTTTTGAAGAGATAATACCGTCTCAAAGTACATTTTGAGATAAAAGATTATTAAGATTTTTATTGATTCCTAGCTTTATTTTTTTCTTGTGTAAATCATCTATAAAGTTTTTTCTGAAATTGCTATCCGTATTAAATTTTATTAGAAATTCTTCATACTCTTTTTTAGTATATTGTTTGTTTAATATAAAATATTTTTTTCAAATTAAGTTCCAACATCAAATACAATATTCACAATTATTACAATCAAATAAGTATTGGGAATCTTTACTGTCATTTACTCTATATGAAAATTTAACATTATAGATATTTTCACAATCAATACATTCATAGCAATTATGAGCATTTCTTGTGTACAAAACATCAATAGTATTGGTTGAGTGCCGTATGCTTCTTGAATATAAACAGTTTTCATTGTATCATGCCTCAAAAATTAAGTATGAATTTTTATTATATCATGATTGATTTGTAAATTCACAATTTTCACTAAAGCTAATCTCAATATGAGGTTTTGGGACTTTTAAAGATAAGTCTTGGATTTGTTTAAAAAAAGTTTTTGAAAAATCAAAATTGACTCAATAATCAATTGCATCCCATTTATCACTCCACCAATAATCATATTCATAAACTATATCATTATTATTTGGAGAATAAACTGAAATAAGATTTTTTCAAGTAATATCACATTTTCTTTTGTATAATTTTCTTTCTGTTCTAAAAGCTAGCCTCCTTTGTTGTCTACAATCTGGACATAAAGCTGGATATGGTATATCATATCTACTTCATCAAAAAATCGGTGATAGTTTTTTATAAATATCTATATCACTTTGAGTAATATCAAATAAAGAATCACAATTTTTACATTTTTTTGTTTCTTGTTGTACTTCTTGCATTAATAGTGATTAATAATTAATGTACCATTCTAACCTATCTTTGTATCTTTGGTCTGGATGTCTTTTTGGAATAGGTAAATTATGTTTCCTATAAAATTCTAATTCTGGCTTGATTATCCTAAAAGGTTTTTTAGTTATTTCACATTCTACTGCCCGATTAAGTATGTCATCAGGGATTTCTTTTATATCTTCTGGTAATTTATTAGCGGGTATAATCTTGTCTACTTTTGGAAAAGGTGCCTCGTAGTCAGACCAATTAAATCACAATGCTATTGCTTCTTGTTTTGTTAAAGGTTTTATAATCTGCGAAATAGAGTCATTATATCAATTTGGACAAAAATTTGCTGGGAAAAATTCTCACCATTCTCAAGAGTTTATCATATGTTCAATTATTTTTGGAACTAATTCTTCATACTGTTCTTTGGTATATTGTTTGTTTAATATGCAATAAGATGAATTTCTAATTCAAATACAAGCAAAACAATTTGAAACATTGTTTCTACAAAACATAGAATAAAAAATATTTGAAATCTCATTAAAACAGCTACTAGAAAAATATACACTTAAAGAATTATTTCAAACTTGTTGAGAATAATATATCTTTTCAGCATTATTACCAAATCAAGTAAAATCCATAGCTAGATTTATTATTGGAGTTTGCATTCTTTGACAATACCTAATATTTTGAGCTCAATATGCATGACGACAATGACTAACATTTTCACTATTTATTATATTTTCACTTTCATAAACATTTTCAGATCAAGTATTTGGTAGAATACTTTTTATATATTTTCAAGTATAAAAATTTTTGAATTGTATTTTTTGTTCAGATAAAGTTTGCGAAATAATTTCTTTGTATTTTTCTAAATATTTTTCTTTTGAATATTGAGTATTAAAAATATGATATTTAGAATTTATAAGTCAGAAACATCCATAACAGTCAGAACATCATTCACAAGAAAGAAGAAATTTTGAATCACTACAATTTTTTGTATCATAACAATGTTCAAGATTATATCATTTTAAAGTTGCTGAACATTCATAACAATTTTCAGACTCAATTACTCATATACAATCAACACAAGTACTACTTTTTACTATATCAACACAATAGTAAATATCTTCTGAATAATTTGCAGAAAATGTTAAATAACAATTTTTTAAGTAAGAACTTGAATTACAATAATCTGAATTTTCATTCCCTACTGTTCATTTTGATGGTAAAGGAACTTTTAGTAAAAGTTCATAAAATTGTTCAAAAATTGTTTTTGAAAAATCAATATCTTTTCAATAATCTAGAGGATTCCATTTATCTGAATCCCATATTTTTTCATCATAAACAGTATAAGGGATATCTGGTTTAAACCATGAAATTATATCATTTCAACTAAAATCACATTTTCTTTTATATAGTTTTGTTTCAACTCTCCATGCAAGTCTTTGAGTTTTACGGCAATTTGGACATAATTTAGGGATAGGGATTTGAAATTTCTGTCATGCTATAATAGGTGAAAGTTTATCTAAAAATTCAATATCTATATCAGTTATATCAAAATTAATTAAACATTGATTACAGAATTTTGTTTCTACTATTTTTTCTTGCATAAATAAAAATAACTAAATTATACAATATAATTTAGTTATTTTTACTGTTTTTACAAGTTTATTAGTATTAGTAAACTTGTTTTTCATAACATTCTTCACAATAAATTATTTCACTTCTATCTGGAGCATAAGTCGTTTTTATATTTTTTCAACATTTATCACACTTTCTATCATAAAGTTTTCTTGGATTTCTAAGATTCATTCTGTCTAAATATCTTTGATTTGGATGTCTTCTTGGGATTGGTAAGTTATGTTTTCTGTAAAAGTCTAGTTCTTGTTTAATTATCTTAAAAGGTTTTTTAGTTATTTCACATTCTATTGCCCGATTTAGTATATCATCTGGAATTTGAGAAATACTGTCTGGGAGTTTGTTGCTCGGAATTATTTTTTCTACTTTTGGAAATTGAGCTTCATAATCTGACCAGTTGAAAATTGGTCAATTTTTTAATTGTCATGCTGAACTTGTTTTAGTATCTTTAATATTATGTTTTGTTGTATTTCATTGCATTATAGATCCTGAAACAAGTTCAGGATGACGGGTTTGATGTTCAGGATGACGGGATTGAGAATCAGGATGACGGGATTGATGTTCAGGATGACAATCTAAAACATTATAGCGACTAAGTGGAAAATACTCATTTGCTAGAGTTTCGTTATATCAAAATGGACTTAAACTACTTGGGAAAAATTCTCACCATTCTCAAGTTTTTTGCATATGTTCTATGATTTTTGGTACTAGTATTTCATACTCTTGTTTTGTATATTGTTTATTTAAAATACAATATGATTTGTCTCGAAGTCAGATACATCAAAAAATATTTGAACAACTAAAACAATTATCAGAATAAAATACAAACTTACTATTATCACAATAATTTGTAAAACAAGCTTGATAAGTGTTATCTGGAACAATTGAATCATATCATAAATCATGATTTCATCATATAAATATATCATAACTCATTCTTGGGCTATCAGCTCATCACCAGTAATATTTACAATTTTCTCAATTATAAATATTGTTTCACAATACATTTTTACAATTATTTAATCTATCTCAAATACTATTTGTACAATTATTTTGATGAGTTGCTATACGAGGATATTTAAGAGAAAAATCATAAAATTCTTTTTTTATTTCTTGTAATTGTTTATATGATCAATTCAAATAATTTTTAGTTATTTTTTCATATTCTTCTTTTTCATATTTTTTATTAAATATATAATACTTTTTATTTCTTAATCAAATACATCAAAAACAATTTGAACATCCTTTTAAATCAATTCATAAGAAACAGTTATTACAATTGTTTGAGTCATTTAAGAAGAAGCAATTATATATGTCACTTCAACCAGAACATTCATATGCAATTTCTGATTTAAATATGAGATTACAATCTATGTTGTATTTGAAATATCATCAATATTGACAATACATAGATTCTTCAGCATGCCATGCAGTAGTAATTAAGTAATTATTTTTTCAATATGAAAAGTTGTAACAATACTCTGAATTTTCACTATTAACTCAGTTATCATTTATCATATTGATTTTTGGAACTTTGTTTTGTAAATCTAGATATTGTTTAAAGAAAGCCCTACTAAAATCAAAATCTACTCAATATCATAATTGATTCCGATGATCACTCCGCCAACAGTGTTGACAATAAATAGGAAACTTTGAATTTTGTTTTAAGTGTACAGAAATTATATTTTTATTACATAGGTCACAGTTTGTCTTATAATAATTAAATTCATTTCTAAAAGTTAATCTTCTCTGCATTCTACAGTCTGGACAAAGTTTTGGTGTTGGGATTAAGTATTTGATTTTTCAGTTTGATTCTTCTTTAATCCCAGATAAAACTTGTCATTCCGGACGTGATCCGGAATCATTTAAATTGTTTTGACCTTTTAATGATCCTGAAACAAGTTCAGGATGACAGTTAGAAAACATTGGACTTACCTTTTCATAAAAGGCTAAATCTTTGTCAGTTATATCAAACTTTGTTTGACAATGTTTACAAGTTTTTGTTTCTATTATTTTTTCCTGATTCATTATTACTTTTTTATATATTTTTAATAAACTTCTTTATTGTAACATTCTTCACAATAAACTATTTCTGGGCTTTTTGGAGAATATGTAGTTTTTATATCTTTTTTACATTTGTCACATTTTCTATCATATAATTTTCTTGGATTTCTAAGTGACATCCTATCTAGGTGTCTTTGATCTGGATGTCTTTTTGGTATTGGTAAATTATGTTTTCTGTAAAATTCTAATTCTTGTCTAATTATTCTAAAAGGTTTCTTTGTAACCTCACATTCTATTGCCCGATTTAATATATCATCGGAGATTTGAGAAATGCTGTCAGGCAGTTTGTTTGCAGGAATTATCTTTTCTACCTTTGGAAATGGAGCTTCATAGTCTGACCGATTGAAAATTGGTCAATTTTTTAATTGTCATGCTGAACTTGTTTCAGTATCTTTAATATTATGTTTTGTTGTATTTCATTGCATTATAGATCCTGAAACAAGTTCAGGATGACGGGGTTGATGTTCAGGATGACAGGTTTGATGTTCAGGATGACGGGTTTGATGTTCAGGATAACAATCTAAAACATTATAGCGACTAAGTGGAAAATACTCATTTGCTACAGTTTCATTGTATCAAAAAGGACTCATTGAACTTGGAAAAAACTCTCCCCATTCTCCAGTTTTCATCATATGTTCTATGATTTTTGGTACTAACTCTTCGTATTGTTCTTTTGAATATTGTTTATTTAATATACAGTATTGCTTATTATTAAGTCAGGTACAAGCAAAACAATTACATGTTCAATTTACACAATAACTACAATATATTAAGTTATTACAATTAGGATATGATAAAAATGTAAATAAATTATTACTTGCATTAGGTCATATACTCATACAATAATATGAATTACTAAGATTTCATCACCAGACCGTTATGTCCATGCAATCTTTAGATTTATGTATTCATTGACAATATTTTACATTATCTACATCAAAAACATCAAAAGAATAAATAGCATTTCTGCTTGAGTTTATATTATTTCATGAACTATTTTCACTTTGAACAATATTATTTTCTTTATAAGGAAATTTGTTAATATGTTTTTTAACTTCTTTTATAAGACTTTCATCAAAAGTTCAGTTGTTAATCAACTTATTTATTTTTTCAAAATATCATTTTTTAGAGTATTTTTTATTAAAAATATAATATTTTTTATTTATAAGATTTTTACATCAAAAACAATTTTCACAATTTAAACAATCAAACAAATAATAAGAATTTTTACAATCAATACATCTAACACTATAAATTAAATTATATCATCACCTACATTCAGTACATTGATAACATAATTCAGAATTTTCTAATTTTAAACAATCTAAACAATCATTTGAATAATTTATCATTGTAGAATAATAACAATTTCTATCATGTCAAGCATCAAAAATTAAGTAACAATCTTTTAACCGTGCTGAGTGATTTGTAAAATCAGAATTCTCATTTTCAGAAGCTACCAAGTTACTCTTTGGAAAATTAATTAATAAATTATTAAACTGTTCAAAAAAACTTCTTTTAAAATCAAATTCTATCCCATAATCCATTGGATTCCACTTATCACTCCACCAAAACTCTTGATTATATACTTTAAAAGGGTTATTTGGAGAAAAGATTGAAATAATTTCTTTTCAAGTTGCATCACACTTTCTTTTATATAAATTTCTTTCATTTCTAAAACTAAGTCTTCTTTGTTGTCTACAATCTGGGCAAAGTGTTGGTGTTGGGATTAAGTATTTGATTTTTCAGTTTGATTCTTCTTTAATCCCAGATAAAACTTGTCATTCCGGACGTGATCCGGAATCATTTAAATTGTTTTGACCTTTTAATGATCCTGAAACAAGTTCAGGATGACAGTTAGAAAACATTGGACTTACCTTTTCATAAAAGGCTAAATCTTTGTTTGTTATGTCAAAGTTATTGTTACAATGTTTACAAATTTTTATTTCAACTACTTTTTCTTCATTCATTTTAACAAAAATAACTAAATTATACAATATAATTTAGTTATTTTCAGCATTTTTACAAGTTTTAATAGATTTCTTTATTATAACATTCCTCACAATAAACTATTTCTTTTCTATCAGGAGAATATGTTGTTCCTATTTCTTTTTTACATTTGTCACATTTTCTATCATACAATTTTCTTGGATTTCTTAGAGCCATCCTATCAAGGTGTCTTTGATCTGGATGTCTTCTTGGAATTGGTAAATTATGTTTTCTATAAAACTCTAATTCTTGTGTAATTATTCTAAAAGGTTTCTTTGTAACCTCGCATTCTATTGCCCAGTTTAGTATATCATCTGGAATATCTTTTATATTTATTGGAAGTATATTTGCTTTAATAATTTTATCTACCTTTGGAAAAGGGACTTCATAATCTGACCAGTTGAAGATGGGTCAGTGAAGGAAAGTGTTTATAGTTTGTCATTCTGAGAGTAACGAAGAATTCCTTAAATTTACATTTTTATTATTAGCATTGCTAAAGGGATTCTTAACATTCGTTCAGGATGACAAGGAATTATTATAGATTCCTGCCTTTGCAGGAATGATGGGATAAAGGACATCTTCACGACTCAAAGGAAAAAATTCTTGAGCTACTGTTTCATTGTATCAAAATGGAGATATTGATGATGGAAAAAACTCTCACCATTCTCATGTTTTCATCATATGTTCTATGATTTTTGGAACTAATTCTTCATATTGTTCTTTTGTATATTGTTTATTTAAGATACAATAGGATTTATTGCGAATTCAAATACATCAAAAAAGATTAGATGAATTTATCACAATATCACAATAATATATATTATTACTATGTCACCATATATTTGAATTAAAACAAATGTTATTATTGTTGTCTCATGAAGAAACTACTTCATAATTTAATTCAGAATAATATCATCAAATATCAAAATCATATATATTTTTTCAGTCACTTACAATACAACAATATGCTAAGTTTTCATCTGAAAAACAATCAAAACAATATTTCATGTTTTTACTGTCAAAAACATTGTCTCATAAAATAGATTCACTATTGTTAATGTTAATGTATTTGTGAGCTAATTGGAGCTTTAAATTGTTGTAAATATCTAAACTATTACTTTTATTATTGAGTAATTCATTAACCTTATCATAATAATCTTGTTTTGAATATTTTTTATTGAAAATGTAATGTTCTTTATTGGATAAATTAATACATCAAAAACAGTTTTTGCAATTAACCAAATTATATCAGTAATATATATCTGAGCAATTTTTACATATCTGAGAATCTTTTATTTTATAACTATTTTTTATATCTACACTATTGTAACACAATTCACAATTATCTGCATTATATAAATCTAAACAATTATTTGATTTAAAAACATTATTACAATAATAACAGTTTTCAGAATAATCAGTATTAAATGATAAGTAACACTTTTTTGAATAACCACATTGGTTAATAAAAAAACTATCTTCATTATTTACATTATGTAAAGATATTCTAGGTTGAACTAAAGCTAAATCTTTAAATTGTTCAAAAAAGCTTTTGGAAAAGTCATAGTCTTTTCAATATTCCAAAGGATTCCATTTATCACTCCACCAGAATTCTTGATTATAAACATTAAAGTGTTTATCTGGAGAATAAATAGAAATAATATTCTCTCATGTAGCCCCACATTTTCTTTTATATAGTTTTCTTTCATTCCTAAAAGACAATCTTCTTTGTTGTCTACACTCAGGACAAAGTGTAGGTGTTGGGATAAGGTATTTGATTTTTCAGTTTCAAAGATTTTTGATTATTTGACTTTGTCATTCTGAAACGAATTCAGGATGACAAGTAGTAAAAACTGGGCTTACTTTTTCATAAAATTCTAAATCTTTGTCAGTTACATCAAACTTACTTTGACACTGTTTACAAGTTTTAGTTTCTACAGTTTTTTCGTTTTGAAAAGACATAATTTATATATTAAAAAATATTTATTACTTCTTGATAATATAAAATATTTGACTTTTTACAAATTTTAGTGTATAAATACTGTGACTACTATATTCACAACTAGATTTTATGAGAGAAAATTTAATCGATATACTTAAAAGTTTTTGACTTACACAAAAAGAAAGTCAGATTTTTATATTTTTGTATCAATACTGAAAGAAACCAGCATCAACTATAGCAAAACACATATGAGACGAAAGGACAAATACTTATAAGAGTTTGTTACAACTTGTTAAAAAATGATTTATATCAGAAATAACTAAAGATTGAACTAAATTATTTTTTGTTGCTAATAAAAATATCTTTGAGTATAAACTAAATGCTGAAGTAGATGAATTAGAAAAAAAGAAGGATAATATGCACTTGTTAAAAAAAGAATTTGATGAATTAGAAAAACAAAGTTTCTCATGAAAACCAAACATAATCTTTTACGAGTGAATTGATTGAATTAAAAATATTTATGATGATATAGTAAATTCCGCTTGAGAAAAATGATATAAGTTAATTAAATTTTTTGCTAGTAATACTTTTGAAAATAAAAGTTCAAATAATTTCCTTCAATATTCACCAAATTTTCTAGAAAAACTAAAAAACAAAAAAATACACCTTGATGTTTTTTTATGAAATGGAATATCTATATTGGAGGAAATAGTAAAATGAAGTGATATGGAAAATGTATCAAAATTACCTGCATCAAACTCTTCAATTCAAACATTTATTTTTTGAGATAATGTATATATAATAATTTTTAAAGAAATTCCTTATTGAATAAAAATTGAATCCGAAGAATATGCTAGCATAATGCACTTTCTTTTCAGAAAAGTTGAGATAAAAAAGGATTAGAAAACTATATAATTTTACTAAAATCTAAATGTATTTTCTCTACTTACAGTGATTTCTCAAGCATATGACTTTTTTAGCATTTCATCTACAATTAATTTTAATGGAGCTCAAGGATTATTTCATACTATATGCATCAATTTTACTACTGCAGCTGTTGTAGACATATCTCATACATTAGGAATTCATAAATCTGAGATCATTTTTGCATCATCATCATGGTTTTGCATAGAATTAGATATTCAAGAATTTCAACAACTAGAACTTAGAAAAATAGGAAAATCCGCTTTTATACATTCTTCTAAAGATGGGGCAATATTTTTTGGGACAGCTCAACTACCATATGTTTCTAATATAAATCATACATCATTTTGACTAGCTTCTTTTATTTCTCGTATTGAATTATTATGAGTTGAAGGATTTATTTTTATTGAAGATACTGAATTGGAAAAATGTGGGCTAAATGAGAGTTCATATTTTCTATTTCTTCATCTTGGTATGGAACTATTTGGAAATATCTCAATTCATGCTCAAGTATAATATCATATTGGGTGAATAACTTTTGAATCAAATCAATCTAATCTTGCATCATCTACTTTGGAAGCTCTAGTAGCTCTTAATATTTTTCAGTTAAAATATACTAATACTTCTGCTATATTTCAGTTTGCAGCTATATCCATAGCTCATGTTAAGTTTGGTAATCAATCACTTCATAGATGTCATAATATAGGTATTTGAGAAGCAGTAAATACTATGGGATTAGCTAATCTTTGTAGTGCATATGCCATAGCAGTAGATGAATAATCAAGTGTATGGGTCCCATGTCATACAACAGTTCAATCAACTATATTGTAAATACTTTTTATAGTATTAGCAAATATAGGCCAAAATTTTGATATTACATCTTTTGAATCTATATTGGAAACATAAATACCAATCACATTCATTTTATCTTCTAAATTACAAATGTAATTACAAATTTCAATAACTTTAGGAATATCAATAGCTCAATCAAATGATAATCTATTTTCATCATTTTTACTTGGAACCATCATTAATGTTCAACCTGTATGTAAATATGCAATTGTTGGCTTAGAATTATCAAAATTTTCTGTTTTATATTTGATATCTGGTATTATATCTCAAAATACAGATGCTTTGATATCTTCTTTTTCTGCTATTTGTAAGAATTCTTGCTGTCAAGGAGTGTATTGTTGTGTAATCATATAAATACATTAAATTATAACTATAATGTATTTAATATATATTTATTCCTTTAAATTCGTAAATATCACGATACGGGGATATGTATCACCATATATTTGACTAATAGTAATAAATAGATATAATATATTAAATTTATTTTTCATCTTATGAATTTATGTTTCAAAAGGAATTACAAGAAATAGGAATGACTAAAAATGAAGCAAGTATATATGAAGCTATACTTGAAATTTGAGAAGCTAGTGTTTTAGAAGTTGCTAGAAAATCGAATATTCATAGAAGAAGTATTTATGATACACTTGAAAGATTGATAGAAAAATGAATTATTTTTCCTATTTTTTGACAAAAAGAAAACTTATATGTAGCAACTGATCCAAAAAAACTTCTTGAAATTGTATATGAAAAAGAACAATCACTAAAAAAGATTCTTCCATATCTTGAAAATATAAAAAATAAAAATGAAATAAAAGAATCTGCTTTTATTTACAAAGGGATTGAATGATATAAAAATTACATAAGAGATAGAATAAGAGTTGCTGAAGATACATATTTTTTATGAGCAAAGTGAAACTGGGTAACACCTTGAATTTCTATAAATCTAGAAGGAAATTTTAAAAAAACTTTAGAAAAAAAGTGAAAAAAAGTTCAAATAATTTTTGATCCTAGAGTTAGAGATAGAAAAGATATACTAAATACAGCTTCTTGAGAATATAAATTTTTACCACTTTGATACGAAACCCCTTGAATTGTTGATGTTTTTTGAGATTATGTTGTTACATTTAACTCTGTATGAATATGAAATTTTTGAGATAAGTGATCAATATTTGTTATGATAAATAAAGAATTAGCAGAAAGTTATAAAACTTGGTTCAAGTTTATATGGGAACATTGTGACAAAAACTAATTTTTCGTTACTTCTTTAATAAACTTCTTTATTATAACATTCTTCGCAATAAACTATTTCAGTTCTTTCAGGATAATAGGTCGTTTTTATATCTTTTCAGCATTTATTACACTTTCTATCATAAAGTTTTCTTGGATTTCTAAGATTCATTCTGTCTAAATATCTTTGATTTGGATGTCTTCTTGGGATTGGTAAGTTATGTTTTCTGTAAAAGTCTAGTTCTTGTTTTATTATCCTAAATGGTTTTTTAGTTATTTCGCATTCTATTGCCCGATTTAGTATATCATCTGGAATTTGAGAAATATTGTCTGGGAGTTTGTTGCTCGGAATTATTTTTTCTACTTTTGGAAATTGAGCTTCATAATCTGACCAGTTGAAAATTGGTCAATTTTTTAATTGTCATGCTGAACTTGTTTCAGTATCTTTAATATTATGTTTTGTTGTATTTCATTGCATTATAGATCCTGAAACAAGTTCAGGATGACGGGGTTGATGTTCAGGATGACAGGTTTGATGTTCAGGATGACAGGTTTGATGTTCAGGATGACGGTTTTGATGTTCAGATTGACAATCTAAAACATTGTTACGACTAAGTTGAAACCATTCTTGAGCTACAGTTTCATTGTATCAAAATGGACTTAAACTACTTGGGAAAAATTCTCACCATTCTCAAGTTTTTTGCATATGTTCTATAATTTTTGGTACTAGTTCTTCATACTGTTGTTTTGTATATTGTTTATTTAAAATACAATACTCTTTATTACGAAGTCAAATGCATCAAAAACAATTTGAAGATGATGTAAGATTATAGCAATATAACAGATTGTAGCAATTTACACTACATCAATAAGAAAATGTAATTTTATATGAATTTTCTCAAACAAAAACAGATTCATAAGATAATTCCAAATTATTTCAAAAAAGATAAATATCTTGAGAATTTTTTGTTTCCATAGCTGTATAAACATATTTACAATCTTCTAAGTGGTTTGAATCATAACATTCATAACAGTTTTTACTATAAAACATATTGTCTCAAAAAACATTTTCATTTGAATATCAAAACATATGTCTTTTGAATGATTTATCTATAAGTTTTTTATACTCTTTAATCAGGAAAGAAAATCATTTTTCAAATAATTCATCTTTCTTTTTTTTATAAGATTCTATTGAATACTCTTCATTGAAAATATAGTATTTTTTATTGTTAAGATTTGTACAACAAATACAATTTTCACAATTAAAACAATTATATAAAAAATAGGAATTTAAGCATTTTGAAGATTTGGCTGAATAATATAGGTAATGTGAATTTCATCAACACTCAATTAAATTGTATGAATTGAAACATTTATCACAAAAATCAGTATCAACACAATCAGCTCAATCCCTAAGAATATATGAATACATTGTATTTTCAAAATGTGTTGAGTTAAAAGTTAGATAACTAGATTTGCATGAGATACAATCATTTATATAACTACAATTCTCATATAATTTATTATTTAAGCTTTGTAATGGAACCTTTTTCATTAGTTCATAAAATTGTTCAAAAAAACTTCTTTTAAAATCAAAATTAACTCAATAATCTAATGGATTCCACTTATCAGACCACCATTCACTTTGTTCATAAACTTTATATGCTTTATCTGGTGAATAAACTGAAATTATATCTTTTCATGTTAAATCACACGTTCTATGATATAATTTTCTTTCATTTCTAAAGCTTAGTCTTCTTTGTTGTCTGCAATCTGGACAAAGTGTAGGTGTTGGGATTAAGTATTTGATTTCTTTTAAACCTCATCCTAAGTCCCTCTCTTTTCTTGAGAAGGATTTGTTATTTCCATCTCCTATAAGGAGAGGGCTAGGGTGAGGTATTTTAAAAATAGGGCTTACTTTTTCATAAAATTCTTGATCTTTATCTGTTATGTCAAAGTTAGAGTTACAATGTCTACAAGTTTTTATTTCGACAACTTTTTCGTTTTGAAACATAAAAAATAATTAATTATTAAGCCATTTATTAGCTTCTTCTTCTGTGAAAAAATCTCTAGTAATAAAGGCATTTTTTTGATTGTCTTGTTTTACACTTGGTTTATCACTTATAAAAGCAAATTTTTTCAGTCAAATTTCATTGTAGACAGCAATTATATTTTTATTTCTCCAATCTATTACTTCCTGATTTAATTCAAATCAAAAATTTCTCATATCAACAATTATATTCTTAATGTTTGATTTTTAAAATATTTCTATATATTTTAAAGCTTCATTTTTAAATAAATCATTGTCCAGATTCTTAGTTTCTTTTTTCCAAGTTAGTTTTATTATATTGTTTTTGTTAGATAAAACCATAAATTGATCTTCATATATTTGCATAATATTATTTTAAAAAAATTAATATACTTCTTTATTATAACACTCTTCACAGTAAACTATTTCTGGTTTATCTGGAGCATAAGTAGTTTTTATTTCCTTTCAACATTTATCACACTTTCTATCAAATAATTTTCTTGGATTTCTTAAAGCCATACGATCTTGATGTCTTTGATCTGGATGTCTTCTTGGAATTGGTAAATTATGTTTCCTATAAAACTCTAATTCTTGTGTAATTATTCTAAAAGGTTTCTTTGTTATTTCGCATTCTATTGCCCGATTTAGTATATCATCAGGAATTTGTTTTATATCTTCTGGTAATTTTGATGCTGGAATTATTTTTTCTACTTTTGGTAAAGATATTTCTTCACTTGACCAGTTAAATCATCTTTTTATAGCTAAATCTTGTGCCATAGTATCAAAAAACATTCACTCTGTTTCGTTATATCAATAATCACTTAATTTTGGTGGAAAAAATTCTCACCATTCTCATGTTTTTTGCATATTTTCTATTATTTTTGAAACGTGTTTTTCATAATCTTCTTTAGTATATTGTTTATTTAAAATACAATATTCATAATTATTGTGTAATCATACACATCAAAAACAATTTTTTATATTTCTTACACATGATGAACAATAGTATAAGTTATTGCAATTTTCCCAACAATCATAACAACAAAATAGATTATCCGAATAATGTCATACAACTACTGAATTATAACTTTTTTCTAGATCCCAACCAAAAACATCAACGTCAATTAAATATTTTGAATTATCTTTTAAATTTGAACAATATCTTAAATCTTCAGATTCTTTAATTCAAAAAGAATTAAATATATTTTTACTATTATAAATATAATCTCATAAAATATTTTCATTGTTTAATCAATTTACTGCTTTTTCAGGTAATTTTATAGAAAATTCTTTAAATATTTTTTCTAAATTAGAAATTTTATTGTCTTTTAACAGTTCATTAACTTTTTTTTCATATTCTTCTTTTCAATATGCTTTGTTTAAAATATGATATTTCTTTCATGATAGATTTTTGCATAAAAAACAATCACTACAGTTTATGCAATTTTTTATAAAATATGAATTAAAACAATTTTTTGAATTTTGTGAGTAAAAAACTTTATTACAATTTTCTACATCTATACATTCATAACAATTCTCACTTTTATCTATTGAAAAACAATCTACACAATTTAGCAAATCTTTAAATGTTATAACATAATAAGAATCTTCTGATTGTCATCAATTAAAGCATAGATAACAATTTTTTAAGTCTGAAGCATTGTTTGAATAATCACTGTTTTCAAATCTCAATATACTTCTTGAATAATGTGGAACTTTGTCTTTTAATTCAGAAAATTGTTCAAAAAATGGACGAGAAAAATCAAAATCTTTTCCATAATCTAGTGGATTCCATCTATCGGTATTCCGATAATCTATATCATAAACTGGATGTTTTACTTTAGAGCCATAAAAAGCTAAGATATCTTTATTTGTTGCATCACATTTTCTACGAAATAATTTATTTGTATTTCTCCATGTATATCTTATTTTTCTTCTACATTCTGGACATTTATTTGGTAATGAAAAAGAGTGTTTTTTTCAATTGATTTCTGGTGACATTTTTTCTAGCATTTCTAAATCTTTTTCATAAATAGAAAATTCTTCTTGGCACATACTACAAGTTTTTTTCTCAACTATTTTTTCCTTTAGAAATGACATAAAAAAATACTAAATTTTTAATTTTTAGTATTTTAAAAGAAAATAAGTAATTTGCAAGTATTAAATTATAGGCTCAGCAAAATTTTCTATTTTGTTTAATACATCTTTTTGTTCTACTTCCATAACTTTTTTTGCTTCAAGTAAGCTTCTTGAATATTTACTTCTTGATAGAGCATATAAGTTTTCTAGGAAATCTTTTTCAAGTTTTACATCTGGGATGTATAGTGACTTTAAAGAAAATGGATCTTTTACTTGTCATTTTACCATTGTTTTACAGTAAAAACATCTTTGATTTAAGTTTGCTAAATCATAAGCATCTAGATATGGCTCAAAATGTTGTTTTATATACAAAGAATCTTCACTTGAAATTCTAAAACTTATAAGTGTTCAGATATTTCAAAAGATGGCTCTGGTCAAATTTTCAGGGATTTGTTTTATAAATTGGTGTGCAATAGCTAATCATAATCCATATTTTCTTGCTTCTGAAAGTATCTCAGAAAAAGTATCTGTTGCAAAGTTTTGAAACTCATCAACATATAAGAAAAATGGTATTCTTTTCTCTTTATCAAGTCATTGTCTACTCATAGCAGCTTGGTAAATCTTGGTCACAAACATAGCTCA
The DNA here is from genome assembly GCA_028692735.1 of Candidatus Altimarinota bacterium. GTDB lineage: Bacteria > Patescibacteriota > Gracilibacteria > BD1-5 > UBA6164 > Altimarinus. Next base: position 13,298 of record JAQUWS010000010.1, on the reverse strand, counting down.
TAAAAATCACATTATTTCTTCTTGAAGTTTTCATTTTGGTAGTTTTATTAGCAAAATCTTTTTTTCATCCATAACTTTTCTAAAATCAAGTTTATTATCTTTAGATGAAAAAATATTTTTTAATACTTCAATTGAAAGAACCTGTCATACTTTGTTTAAGATAGGCATAATTGCTTCTGTATTGAATTGTTGAGACCATCAAGCAAATTCGTTTGTCCAGAAATTTTTTACAACATCATCCTCAATTGTTTCTATCATCTCATATCTAAAATCTTTATCTGTTAATGCTCTGATTATATCAAAAAGTGTTGCTCCTGGTTTATCAAGCAAGGCCAAAAATATCATTCTTAAAACATGTTCAAGTTTTGGATTCCAATTGCTTCAAAAAAACTTTTTAAATATATCAATAAATCATTTTGCAAGTATCTGTTTTGATTCATCTTTTGATACATCAAGAGGATTTATACAAAAAGGATATTTCTCATCTGTAGGATCAAATATAATAACATCTTTTGCTCTATTTGCTGGAATATGAGAAATAGCTTCCTCAATCAAGTCTCAGTGAGGGTCAATTATAGATAATCATCTTCATTGTTTTATGTCATTTATTATATTACTTATAAGAAATTTTGATTTTCAAACTCATGTTTTTCAGATAACATATATATGTCTTAATCTATCTTCATCAAATATTCAAATAGGTACATTTATAGATCTATAATCTGAAATTCATATTATGTTTATATTGTTTGGTATGTTTTTTGGGTAAATTTCTCAATTTTTAAGCTTCTCATACTCAAAAGTAGGAATTCAAATCGGCAAAGCAAGTTTTTTTGATGTTACTTTTAATAACCCTGTTTCATTTTGAGGATTTTTTGGAAAACAAATTAAGTTTGAAATCTCTAAGGATGACATATTCATTGGTTCTCCATAAGCATAATCTTTTAACTTACTTTGGTCAACTCATGTATTTATCTTTATATCAAATTGGTTTAATGGGTAGTTTTTAAATATTAAAAATCTTGAAGCAACTGATCTTAACTTATTTATTGCTATTTGTTTTGTACTTGATTCAACAACTATAAATATTTTTGTTTTAAATAATTCATTTTCTATTTTTGATTCATAATATTTATATCATTCTGCTTTCCAGTTTTTTTGAACTTTGTAATTAAACATATATTTAAAAAACTGAAATTTAAGTCTTATTTTAAATTTGAAAAAATTCCATTTAGATTTAATAAAAAAGGCTATACTTTCTTCTTTTATTGGTGTAATATCTACAAATATTCAAATTTTATCATTTATAACATCCATATTTTCAAATGATCTGAAGATACTTGATATAAAATCTGTAGTATCTCCATCAGTCATCTTAAAAGGAAAAAAATAACTATTTTTTAGATATAGTTCTCATACAACTGTTTTCTCTGTATTAAATGTATTATAGTTTTTTGTATCAGAATCTATCTGAAAATTGTTAAAAAAACTATAAAATTGTGATTCAAATGATGTTAGAACTTTTTGTTCTATATCTAAACTATAAAAATACTCTCACTTATTATAATTAATTCAAAAAACAATCCTTTTATGATCTAGAGTTTTAGCTATATCTTTCAGAAATTCTTGAAAGTGTTTTCTTCATAAATTATATGAATGATAAATTTTTATTAAATGACTTTTTAACATTTTTTAAAAATAATACTACTATTGTTAATATTATATAATAAAAGTATAAAAAATCAATTTACTAGTTAATTTTATTTTATTTTTGAAATTATTTAATAAATTTCTTTATTATAACAATCTTCACAATAAACTATTTCTTGCTTTTCTGGAGAATATGTTGTTTTTATATCTTTTTTACATTTGTCACATTTTCTATCATATAATTTTCTTGGATTTCTTAAACTCATACGGTCTAAATGTCTTTGGTCTGGATGTCTTCTTGGTATTGGTAAATTGTGTTTTCTGTAAAACTCTAGTTCTTGGCTTATTATTCTAAACGGTTTTTTAGTTATTTCACATTCTATTGCCCGGTTTAGGATATCATCTGGGATTTCTTTTATATCTTTTGGAAGTTTTGATGCTATGATGATTTTGTCGACTTTTGGAAATGCTTGTTCGTAGGTTGACCGGTTGAATATTGGTCAGTGGATAAAAGTATTTCATCATTCCGGATTTAGTCCGGAATCATTAAATAAGGATTTTATACCTTTTGATGATTCTGAAACAAGTTCAGAATGACAATTTAAAATATCATCTGAATTCAATTGGAAATATTCATTTGCTACTGTTTCGTTGTATCAAAACGGAGATATTGATGAGGGAAAAAATTCTCACCATTCTCATGTTTTTTGCATATGTTCTATTATTTTTGGAACTAATTCTTCATACTCATCTTTTGTATATTGCTTATTTAAAATACAATATGATTTATTTCTAAATCATACACATCAAAAACAATTTGAACAATTTATACAAGAATCTGAATAATATGTGTTTTGTATATTGTTACAAAAATTACATCAAATTATATTATAACAGTTTTCTAAACAAGTTTGCACTTCATAACATTTTGAAGCATTTATACTTGCCATAATTGTATCCATACAATCAGATAATTTTTGACTTCAGAAATAAACATATTTACAATTATTTCAATCAGAAACATCAAAGCAGTATTTACAATCTTTGGAATTTTTTATGTAGTTTCAATAACAGTTTTCACTATTTGATATTTTTAAATTTTTATAGATTGTTTTTTCTCTCACTTCAGCAAACATTTTTTTTGCATCAAAAATAGGTAATTTTGAAATCAAATTAAAATATTCTTCTTTGGAATATTGTTTATTTAAAAAATAATATTTCTTATTTATCAAATTATGAGATAAATAACAATACTCACAATTATCACAATTTATTAAGAAAGATGAGTTAGTACAATTATTAGAATCTATTGAATAAAAAAGTTTAGTTCAATTACTACAATTAAAACATTCATAGGAATTGTTTATATTTTTTGATTCTAGAGAATCCATAGAATCAACAGAATTATTAAATACTCAATAAAAACAACTTTCATTAAAATCTGAAGCAAAAATTAAATAACAATTTTTGTTGTTTGTTGTATCATTTCAAAATAGAGAATTTTCATTATTATTTCCATATAGTGAAATCTTTGGAACACTAACATATAACTTTTCATATTGTTCAAAAAATGATTTACTGAAATCAAATTCTTTTCAATACTTTAAAGCATCCCATTTATCACTCCACCAAAATTCTTGATTATATACTTTGTATAATTTATCTGGTGAATATATTGAAATTATTGGTTTTCATGTTGCATCACAGGTTCTTTTGTACAATTTCCTTTCATTTCTGAAAGCCAATCTTCTTTGTTGTCTACAATCTGGACAAAGTGTTGGTATTGGGATTAGGTATTTGATTTCTTTTAACCCTCATCCTAAGTCCTTCTCCTTTATTGAGAAGGACTTTTCTTTCCCATCTCCTGTAAGGAGAGGGCTAGGGTGAGGTATTTTAAAAATAGGACTAATTTTTTCATAAAACTCTATATCCTTGTTTGTTATGTCAAACTTTGTTTGACATTGTCTACAAACTTTTGATTCTACTACTTTTTCATTATTAAACATAAATTAGTTTTGATAATTAATAGATTTCTTTATTGTAACAGTCTTCACAGTATACTATTTCTAGTCTATCTGGAGGATAAGTTGTTTTTATATCTTTTTTACATTTATCACATTTTCTATCATAGAGTTTTCTTGGATTTCTTAAACTCATACGATCTAGATGCCTTTGGTCTGGATGTCTTCTTGGTATTGGTAAATTGTGTTTTCTGTAAAACTCTAGTTCTTGGCTAATTATTCTAAATGGCTTTTTTGTTATTTCACACTCTATTGCCCAATTTAGTATATCATCTGGGATTTGAGAAATATCATCTGGTAGTTTTAACGCTTGGATAATTTTGTCTACTTTTGGAAATGGTTGTTCGTATGTTGACCAGTTGAATATTTGTCAGTGTAGTAATGTTGACTGTCATTCCGGATTTAGTCCGGAATCATTAAATAAGGATTTTATACCTTTTGATGATTCTGAAACAAGTTCAGAATGACAATTTAAAATATCATCTGAATTCAATTGGAAATATTCATTCGCAACTGTTTCGTTGTATCAAAATGGAGACATTGATGATGGAAAAAATTCTCACCATTCTCATGTTTTTTGCATATGTTCTATTATTTTTGGTACTAGTTTTTCATATTCTTCTTTGGTATATTGTTTGTTTAGGATGCAGTATGATTTGTTTTTTAGTCATACTCATCAGAAACAATTATTTATATTATCTGAAAAAAAACTATACATTATATTTGATCAACTCCAGCACTGTACACAAAATTTAAAATTATGAGTTTGGATTCAGCAATTAATTGATTCATATATAAAACTAGCATCTCTTCATGCAGTACTTACATCAACACAATTTTTTGCATTTCTCCAAACATGTTCTCAATATTTACAATCTTCTGCATCATGAGAATGAAAACAATTTATACAGTTTTTTGAATTTTCTATTTGATCTCATATACAATTATCTGAATTTAGAATCCTTAAATTCTTTTTTACTTGTTTTTTTGAAAAATCTATAAATCTTTGTTTTGTTATATTATTCAATAACAAATTTTGAATTTCCTTAAAGTATTCATCTTTTGTAAATTTTTTATTGAATATGTAATATTCTTTATTAACAAGATTTGTACAACAAAAACAGTTATTACATCAAATACAATCTTCTAAAAAATATGAATTTCTACAATTTTTACATGAAAATAAAAATTTTGATTCAAAACAATTATAACAATTCATACATTCATAACAATTTTCACATTCATGAATAAAGTTACAATCTACACAATTATTGCTTTTTTGAAGCCAATATCAAAACAATGAATTCTCATTATTTGAACTTTCAAAGATATAGTAACAATCTTTATTGTTTGCTGTTAAATTTGTGTATTCTGAATTTGTATTATTTGCTCATATAAGACATTGTTTTGGAACACTATCAAGTAATTCTTTTATTTGATGAAAAAATGATTTACTAAAATCAAATTCTTTTCAATACTTTAAAGCATCCCATTTGTCACTCCACCAAAATTCTTGATTATATACTTTGTATGGTTTATCAGGTGAATAAATTGAAATTATTGGTTTTCATGTTGCATCACAGGTTCTTTTGTATAATTTTCTTTCATTTCTGAAAGCTAATCTTCTTTGTTGTCTACAATCTGGACAAAGAGTGGGAGTTGGGATTAAGTATTTGATTTCTTTTAAACCTCATCCTAAATCATTATCCTTTCTTGAGAAGGACTTTTCTATCCCATCTCCTATAAGGAGAGGATTAGGGTGATGTATTTTAAAAACAGGACTTATTTTTTCATAGAATTCTAAATCTTTGTCTGTTATATCAAACTTTGTTTGACATTGTCTACAAATTTTTGTTTCTACTATTTTTTCATTGTTAAACATAAATTATTTTAAGTTCATTAATAAATTTCATTATTGTAACAATATTCACAGTATACTATTTCAGGTCTTTCTGGAGAATAAGTAGTTTTAATATCTTTTCCACATTTATCACAAGTTCTATCAAATAGCTTTCTTGGATTTCTTAAACTCATACGATCTAGATGCCTTTGGTCTGGATGTCTTTTTGGTATTGGTAATTTGTGTTTTCTGTAAAACTCTAGTTCTTGGCTAATTATTCTAAATGGCTTTTTTGTTATTTCACACTCTATTGCCCAATTTAAAATATCATCTGGTATATGTTTGATATCTTCTGGAAGTTTGCTTGCAGGGATAATTTTGTCTACTTTTGGAAATTCTTGTTCATAGGTTGACCGGTTGAAGACTGGTCAGTGTAGGAATGTTGACTGTCATTCCGACTGTAATGGAGGAATCTGTTCTTTGAGAATAACATTATTTTTTCATAAATTTTTATTTAACTCTCCGACAGATCTCTCGACTTCGCTCGAGATGACATTTATATTAATACCATTTTCTCTACTCAAAGGAAAATATTCATTTGCTACTGTTTCGTTGTATCAAAATGGAGACATTGATGATGGAAAAAATTCTCACCATTCTCTTGTTTTCATCATATGTTCTATGATTTTTGGAACTAATTCTTCATACTCGTCTTTTGTATATTGTTTATTTAAAATACAATATGATTTGTTTTTTAGTCATACACATCAAAAACAATTTGAACAATTATTTACACAATCATAACAATAAATTAAATTACTTATATTTTCTATACAAAAAGCAGAAAACAAAGTATTGTAAACTCATTTTCATATTTTATAACATTCATAACATTGTTCTGCTGTTTCTCACCAATCGTAAACATCATAACAATTTTTTGAATCAAGTAACCAATCAACATATTTACAATCATGAACATTTGATAAATCAAATCATTGATAAATATTTTTACTATTAACAATGTATTCTCATTCACAATTTTCACTTAATATATTAAAAGTATTTTTATGTGGACTTTTAATAAGTAATTCTTTATATTTTTTTATATATTCTTTATTATTCAAAAAAGAATCTTTTATTTTATCATATTCTTCTTTTCATATTTCTTTATTTAGTACACAATATTGTTTATTTTTTAAATTCATACAATATAGGCAGTTACTACATCATTCCAAATTTTCTCAATAATAACAATTATTACAATTTTTTGAATTACTTAAATAAAAACATCCTGTACAGTTTAACGAATCAATTATGTTATAGCAATTATTTAAATATTGTGAAAAAGTAGAATCCATAGTATTTTCAGAATATCTTAATCAGTTTGAATAATAACAATTTTCATCATATGCAGATATAAAAACTAAATAACAATTTTTTATCCGTCAACTATAATTTACATAATCTGAGTTTTCTAATTTTTCTGTACTTAATGAAATCTTTGGAACTGACTTTATTAAATAACCTATTTGATGAAAAAATGATCTAGTAAAATCAAAATCTATTCAATACTTCAAAGCATCCCATTTATCACTCCACCAAAATTCTTGATTATATACTTTGTATGGTTTATCAGGTGAATATATTGAAATTATTGGTTTTCATGTTGCATCACAGGTTCTTTTATATAATTTTCTAACATTTCTAAAAACAGATCTTCTTTGAAGGCGACAATCTGGGCATAATGTTGGTGTTGGGATTGAGTATTTTTGTCATCAAAAACTTGGACTTACTTTTTCATAGAATTCTAAATCTTTATCTGTTATTTCAAACTCTGATTGACATTGTATACAAATTTTTGTTTCAACTATTTTTTCATTTTTAAACATAAATTAGTTTTGATATATTATTAATAGATTTCTTTATCGTAACAGTCTTCACAGTATACTATTTCTGGTCGTTCTGGAGAATATGTTGTTTTTATATCTTTTTTACATTTATCACATTTTCTATCATAGAGTTTTCTTGGATTTCTTAATATCATACGATCTAAATGCCTTTGCTCTGGGTGTCTTTTTGGTATTGGTAAATTGTGTTTTCTATAAAAATCTAGTTCTTGTTTTATTATTCTAAATGGTTTTTTAGTTATTTCACATTCTATTGCCCGGTTTAGTATATCATCTGGGATTTCTTTAATATTATTTGGAAGTTTTAATGCTTGGATAATTTTGTCTACTTTTGGAATTGGTTGTTCATAATCTGACCAATTAAATCATTTCAAAATTGATTCTTCTTTTTTTAATGGAAAATACTCTTGTGCTACTGTTTCATTATATCAAAATGGAGATATTGATACAGGAAAAAATTCTCACCATTCTCAAGTTTTTATCATATGTTTTATAATCTTTTGCACTAATTCTTGATACTCATCTTTTATATATTGTTTATTAAAAATACAATATTCTTTATTACTAAGTCATACACATCAAAAACAATTTACACAATCATAACAAATATCACAATAGCATATATTTTGTCATCACCAGCAGCTAAAACAAGCAAATCATCAATATAAATCATTTGATGAACATAATTCATAACAAACTTCAGAATATCATACTGAAGTTATATCCACTGCATTTTTTATTTTTCAAATTATAAAACAATTCCTACAATCTTCTGACTCTTCAACGTAAAAACAATTAGAACAATTTTTTGAATTTAATATATCATTTCAAATACAATTAGATGATCATATTATATTTGTTGATCTTCTAGGATGATTTAATAACAAATTATTATAATTTTTTTTACCAATAATATTATTTTCATTAATTATATTTTTATATTCATCTTTTGAATATTGCTTATTATAAATACAATATTTTTTATTTCTTAATCATACACATCAAATACATTCGGTACATCAAATGCAATCATAACAAAAATCACAAGATGAACAATTTTCACAATATTGTATATATTTACAATTAAAACAATTCATTACATTTACTGTTTCATAGCAATTTTCTATGTACCATCACCAATATCAATCCATGCTATTTTTTGAACTTACATAATACGTTCAATACATACAATTTTCATTATAGTGTCATCAAACTGTTAAATAACAGTCTTTTTCATCAGATTCAAAATTTGAGTAAGGAGAGTTTGTCATATTTTTTGTAAAAGCAGACTCTCTTGGTATTACTTTTACTAATTCTCAGAATTGTTCAAAAAATGTTTTATTAAAATCAAAATCCCTCCCATAATCTAAAGGATTCCACTTATCACTCCACCAAAACTCTTGATTATATACTTTAAAAGATTTATTTGGAGAAAAGATTGAAATTATAGGTTTTCAAGTTGCATCACAAATTCTTTTGTAGAGTTTTCTTTCATTTCTAAATGATAATCTTCTTTGTTGTCTACATTCAGGACATAAAGTTGGTGTTGGGATTATGTATTTATCTCATCAAAAACTTGGACTTACTTTTTCATAGAATTCTAAATCTTTATCCGTTATTTCAAACGTTGTTTGACATTGTCTACAGTTTTTTGTTTCAACTATTTTTTCATTCTCAAACATTTTTCTAAAATTAATTAATAAATTTCTTTATTATAACAATTTTCACAATAAACTATTTCAGATCTTTCAGGAGCATATGTTGTTTTAATATCTTTTACACATTTATCACATTGTCTATCATAAAGTTTTCTTGGATTTCTTAAAGCCATCCTATCTAGATGTCTTTGATCTGGATGTCTTCTTGGGATTGGTAAATTGTGTTTTCTGTAAAAATCTAATTCTTGAGATATTATTCTAAATGGTTTTTTAGTTATTTCACACTCTATAGCCCGATTTAGTATATCATCTGGGATTTCTTTTATATCTTTTGGGACTTTACTCGCTGGTATAATTTTATCTACTTTTGGAATTGGTTGTTCATAAGTTGACCGGTTGAATATTGGTCAGTTTATAAATGTATTTTGTCATTCCAGGTTTATTCCTAAATCATTAAAATTATTTTTAGCACTGGCTTTTTTATTTAATAAGGAGTTATCTTGTCTATGGATTCCTGCCTTCGCAGGAATGACGATAGAAAGAACTTTTTCTCTACTTAAAGGAAAATACTCATTTGCAAGTGTTTCATTGTATCAAAATGGAGATATTGATGAGGGAAAAAATTCTCACCATTCTCATGTTTTTTGCATATGTTCTATTATTTTTGGAACTAATTCTTCATACTCATCTTTTGTATATTGTTTATTTAATATGCAATAATCTTTATTACGAATTCACACACATCAAAATAAATTTGATGAGGCATGACAAAAGTATGAATAATATATATTGTGATTTCATTGCCAACATGAATAACAAAAACAACTATTATTTAAGTTTTCACATCATATAGTTTCTAATGTCATTGAAGTATTATTTCATGAGAATAGATCATCATATGAATTTTCAACTATTATTGCATCATTAACATATTTTATATTTTTACTCTTTTGGGAATTAAAACTATAATAAGCATTTGAACATTCTTTTAAATAATCTCATAATACATTTTCACAAGATAAATTATTGCTAAATTTATGTATAGAACTTGTTAACAAGTTGTTAAATTCTTTTTTAAAATCTGAACTATTCAACAAATCTAACTCTTTTTTCTTTTTATAATAATCTTCTTTTGTGTATTGTTTATTTAATATGTAATAACTTTTATTTGATAAATTAGAACACAAAATACAAGAATTACATCAACTACAATTAAAACAATAATTACAATCACTTGAATTTTCTGTATTTATACAATTTGTGCAGTTATTACATTTATAACAATCTGTTAATCAGTAAGAATTTTCACATTCTAGACTTGAAAACATATCTATTGAATTAGAATTTCTATATGATTTTGTAATGTATGAACAATCATTATTCCATCAATAATCATAACAAAGATAACAACTCTTATTATATCACGCAAAATTTGTATAATCACAATTTTCATTTCAAATTGCAACAAGTGCTACTTGAGGAATAAGATTATATAGCTCTTTAAATTGTTCAAAAAATGTTTTATTGAAATCAAACTCTTTTCATTCATCCATTGGGTTCCATTTATCACTCCACCAATCTTCTTTGTTATATACTTTTATTTTTTTGTCTGGTGAAAACATAGAAATAATTGGTTTTCCTGTTGCATCACATGTTCTTTTATATAATTTTCTTTCATTTCTAAAAGCTAATCTCCTTTGTTGTCTACATTCTGGACATAATGTTGGAGATGGTATTACATGTTTTTTTCATCAGATACTTGGACTTACTTTTTCGTAGAATTCCAAATCCTTATCTGTTATCTCAAATTTTGTTTGACAGTGTCTACAAACTTTTGATTCAACTACCATTTCTATATTATTTGACATATATTATTTATTATGTATTAATATATTTTTAAATAGAATATATACTTTTCACACTTTGTAAAGATAAAATATTTGTATTTATCTGTTTTTATGATAAAATAAACAAAATATTATGTGATAATTTTTTCACAACTATGCATTTTAAAAAGTTTTTTAATGATTTAGGTTTTTCTGAAAAAGAGTCTTTAATCTTTTTAAATTTATATAAATTAGGAACACAACCAGCTTCAATAATTGCAAAATATTCAAATTTAGAGAGGACTTATGTTTATAAAGTGCTTCTTAAATTGTGTGATGAAAATCTTATATCTGTAACAACAAAAAACAACATAAAATACTTTTTTATAAGTGATTTAAGTCTAATTAAAAAATATATAAAACAAAAACAAGATTCTTATAAAAAACTAGAAAATGATTATCAAAATATAGAAACTGAATTAATTCAGTTTAATAAAAAATATAATTTTGATATACCAAAAATAACTATATATGATAGTCTTGAATGATTAAAAAATATTTATGATGATATATATAATTATGTTATTAAAAAATGATATCTTTCAATAAAACTATTTGCATCAAATACTCTTGAGGCAGCTTGAAATACAAATGATATAGCAAAAAGATATAGGGAAGATTTTTTCTCAAAATTAAAAGAAAATCAGATATTTGTAGATACTTTTTTATGAAATTGAATTAGTTTAATGGAAAGTTTATGAAGAGTTAAAGGTATTGATTGATTAAATAATTTACCAGCAGCAAACTCATCAATCAATATAATTATTATATGAAGTATAGTTTATATAATAATATTTAAAGATGTGCCTATTTGAATAAGAATTGATAGTGAGGAATTAGCTTATTCTATGCATTTTATTTTTGAACACTTAAACTAAAAAAAAATCAACAAATTTGTTGATTTTTTTTTAGTTTTTTAAAGACTATTTTTTATTATTTCTTCTATTTCCTGAGCAATTTTATCATTCTCTCTTAAAAATTGCTTAGCATTTTCTCTTCATTGACCTAATTTTGTATCGTTATAACTATAAAATGATCATGATTTTTTTATGATTCAAAGATCTACTCAAATATCAAGAGTTTCTCAAATTTTTGATATTCATTCATTATACATTACATCAAATTCAGCTTCTTTAAAAGGAGGTGCTATTTTATTTTTAATTACTTTTACTCTTGTTTTGTTTCAAGTAATTGTTTTTCAATCTCAAGTTCATTCTTCTATCTTATCTTTTCTTCTTATTTCAAGCCTTTGACTTGCATAAAATTTCAATGCATTTCATCATGTAGTTGTTTCTGGATTTCAAAACATTACTCATATTTTCATCCTAATCTGATTAATGAAAATAACTGTACATTTTGATTTGCTTATTGCTCATGTAATTTTCCTTAAAGCTTGACTCATAAGTCTTGCTTGTAATCACATATGACTATCTCACATTTCTCATTCTATTTCTGCTTTTGGAGTAAGAGCTGCAACTGAATCAATGATAATCAAATCAACAGCTCCAGAACGAACTAATGAATCAACTATTTCAAGAGCTTGCTCTCAATAATCAGGTTGAGATATGATAAGATCATTTGTTTCAACTCATATTTTTCTTGCGTACTCTGGATCCAACGCATGTTCAGCATCTATAAAAGCTGCTGTTCATCAAGCTTTTTGAACTTCAGCAATTGCATGCAATGTCAGAGTTGTTTTTCATGATGATTCTGGTCAATAAATTTCAACAATTCTTCATCTTCAATATCATCATCATAATGCTATATCTAATCAAATTGATCAAGAAGAAGTTGTCTCTACTTTTTGTCAAGCAGCATCATCTCAAAGTAACATTATTGATCCTTTTCAAAATTGTTTTTCTATCATTGATAGTGCATTTGCTAAAGCTTCTTTCTTATCCATAAAAAAAAATTAATTTGTAAAAATGTGAAAAAGTATAGTAGTTAAAAAGATATAAATAGACTTCTTTTAATAATTTAGACTTTATACTCTTAGTCTTTAATAATATATACGAAATATATAAAAAAGCAAATTATTTTTTAAAAAAGTTTATTTTTAGCTTTATATAAACATTTATATATATATACGGTTTAACTAATTTTGTAGTTACTTTTTAATCATTCATATGTTCAAATTGAAATATTACTTTCTCAACACTCTTCACAAACAAACTTATATCAATTTGGATTTACTCTCCTTGTTTGTACAATTTTTCTACAATCTTTGCAATAAAAAGAAACTTCTCATCTCTCATCATTAAATTCTTCTTTTTTCTTATTTAATTCATCTATATTAATTAAATCATTATAGCTCATATTTTAATTTTTAAAAAAAT
>JAQUWS010000058.1 GCA_028692735.1 Candidatus Altimarinota bacterium | reverse complement strand
ACTCTCTAACTACAGATTTGTTATCAAAAATAGATAATAACATACTACATCCATTTTTTGCTATAATGCCTAAAGCAGAAGTACAAAAGTTACTTGAAGAATTTATTGATGAAATTAAAAATAATAAATAATTGTTCACTCTTTAAAAAACTCTATTTTGATAAATCATAAAACTTTGTCTCTGATTCTCAATCAATTATATATTCTATTCTATCATTTTTATTATCATAGGAACAAGACCGATTAAGTCAAATTTTAACATTATATATATTATTTAAACTAGGAAATTCTAAAATATTAAGATCATCATCACATTCATATAAATATTTTCAATTATGACTCAATCAAATATTAATGTTTTGTCAAAAACTCTTAACTAATTTATTGTTATCTATATCATAAATATAATAATCATATTCTGATCATGATTCTTGCCACTCTATATAATAAAGTAAATAATTAATTCAACCAATATTTCTTACTTCAAAGTTTAAAATATTATAAAAATACGATTTTTCATTTATTAATTCTTTTAAATCATTTCAATAATCTATGTATAATTTAAGATATCCACTATTCCATTCTGAATAAATTCTTTTATCTCAAACAAAAACTTCATCCAACAATTTAGTTTTTAACTTTTCAGAAGACAAAGTTTTTAATTTATTTCATTGAATAACCTCCATTGAAACACTATATTTTTCCTCTAAACCTTTAGTAGTATCATACAAAGAAACAATAAAACTATATTTATTTTTTCAAATAGAGTAAAAATCTAAGACATTTATATCAGTACATCAAGTATAATATCAAACAAATTTATCATATGTTAAATCTAAATCATATTTCATTTCATATGCCTTTTTATAATCATCTGTACTTAAATAATCATAATAATTACGTATCAATTCTTCATCATCCAATGCTTCTAAAGACTCATCAAAAATACTTAATTGACTATCATATGAACTCTCTGTATTTTGAGATGATAAATCAATATCGTTATCATTTAAAGATAAATCTTCAAACAAACTATAATTAGAAAACATAATACTATCTACAACTTTATATACATCAGACATATAAACATTATTATACTCATCTATCTTGTTTAAAAAATTATCATCTGATAAACAATCTAAACATTTTTGCCCAGTCAAGAAATTAATATAAATATTTAAATAAATTTTTTGTCAGCTAGAATCAATATAAGTTCTATTTATATTTTCTCAAAAACACATTCAACATTCCTGTTGAATAATCTCAGAACCACTTCAATAAGTTAAATCAATAGTGATTTGATCACTATATGAAAATCATAAAAAGTTTCAAATATCTATATTTTCTGTTGAAATAGATAATTTTTTATAATCCTGAGTATCTGCAAATCCTTTTTCTATCCCCCATTTAGAATTATAATCAAAAGAAATATCTCAATCATCATATTTTTTATACAAAGAATCTTGATTTATTTCAGATTTATCTTCATTTTTTGAAGTTTGATCTCATTCAAAAGTATTTTTATTATCTGTATTTAATTCAGATACTTCTTTATCAAAATTTATTATATTATCATTTACATTAGAATTTGATTCATCAATTTTTTTTAATTTATTTTCTTCTTTCTCAATATTAACAGTTTTATCAACTTCTCAAGTATTATAAAGTACTCATCAAGAATTATTAAGCTCAATTCAAGTATTAGTAGTGATATCAGGACTTGAACTTCAAATCACAACTTTTTGAGATTCTCAATTAGATTTTATATCATCGGATAAATCTTTTTCTTTCTGAGAAAAAAAAGTACAAGAACTTAATAATATCATTAGGATTACAAGAAGAAAACTTTTTTTCATAAAACTAATTAAAAAATTAAAATATTTGATATTTTATAAAAAAACAAAATTTATTATATATACAATAATTAACTATACAAATAATTTAATTAATAAAATACTTAAATCAATATTAATTATAAAAAAATTAATTAATAACTAAAATTATGCAAAAAAACATATTGACAATATTATTTAAATAACTATAAATAATATAATTATTTAATTTACTTTAATACTTTTGAATAAAATAAATCCAATTATATCCCCTGAGATATACAATAAATCATCATTATTAGATGACATTACATATTTATCAAATAAAAAAAATGAGATTTCAGAATATATGATTATAAATATGATAATTAAATATATATTTTGATATTATTATTTGGATTCAATAAATTTAAAAATACATTTAAATGAAATTACAAAATTTTTTAATACATTAAATTTTATATCAAATAAAAAATTAGAAAAACACGAAATAAATCAAAACACAGATAAAATAGAATGATTTTATCATTCTCAAGAGTATTCATTAAGAATGGCCATGGATATAGCCTCAACAACTAAAATTGTTAAAGATATAATTAGCCGTGTAATTGATACAAAAAAATTTGATTGAAAATACTTATGAGTTGATTTATGATCATGAATTTGAATTTTAACTTTAGCACAATTTATTCAAGCAAAAAGAAATAATTTTAAAAATATATATAATATATGATTTGATTTATGATACTTTGTATCAAAATATTCAAAAAGATTTTTAGAAATATTAAATGCATGAACAGTTATACACCAAGATACAACAGAAATAAAATTATTTTGACACATTCCACAATACAATGATATAACTTTTATAACAAATGAAACATTGTGCGATCCGTATTTACCAATTACTTGAGATAGAATTCACTCAGATCCTTTTATGGAAAACAATCAAAACTTATTTAATAACTGAAAAGTACTTTTTAATACTGATACTCAATTTTTTCCAGAAGAAGTGGTTGTCTGAGATAGAAATATGTGATTTGATTATATTTTAGACAAAGAAAATGAATTTTCTTATACAAAAGCATGATGAGATAAAAATTGAACATATTGTTTTAAAGAAATATCAATTTGCTGAGATTTAGTTAAACTTGAAGAAGTATGACAAGATTTAATAGAAAAATGAATTGTTTCAAAACTACCAAATTTAAGTGAAAGATGGTGTATAGATAGATAATTTGATAATACTTTATATTAATAAAAATTTAAACAATTTATAATGTTTTAATTTTTCCATTCTATTCATTTATCAGAAATTTCTAATATGTCTTTTTTATTTAACTCTATATATGGAATAGTACTACTATCATACTCAATTTGTGAGAATTTAAGGAAATTTATGTATTAATTTTTCTTGGTATATTATCAAAAGTAATTTCTTTTAAACTGTTTATAAATTCATAATCTAATCATAATTCTTTTTCATATACTTGAAAAGATGTTCAAAAAATTCAATTATTATAATCAAATCAAAGTAAATTTGAATATTTTTTAACTACTTCTTCATTTTCTCATTCTATTTCTATATATGGATTTAATCAAGGCCATAAATCAATCATTATTTCAATTTCATTATTTATTTCCCATACTTCTCTATATGTTTCCTGATAGGACTTTTCATTTAATCACAATTTTCTAAATATATTTACCATTATATCAAAATCATCAACAACTGTTTCTAGTTCTTTTATAGAATTTATATCATTTACTAATATATTCTCTTATTTATATGTACATGTAATTTTATCTCATTCATCCCTAACTCTGAGATAACTTCATCTTTTATTATTTGAGTTTTCAAATATAAATCTTTTCATTAAGGTATTTTCTTTACTACAGATTCACCCAAGATTTTTTATTTTTTCAATGATTTCTCATTTATTAATATTAGTAAAAACAACTTCATATTCTGTTTTCATATTTTATAATTAACTTATGTAATACTTTCTAGATTATAGATATTTTTTAAATTTTTCAAATTACTTATTTATTAAATTTTACAACAAACTCAAAAAACTCAAGTACATTCTCTTTAGAATATTTTCTTATATATTTATTCAATTATCATATTATCAATATAATAAGCTCAAATTTCCATTTTTCCATTGTTAAAATATAAAGCTAAAACCACCTTGTGGTCCTCGAACTTTAATTTTATCTATTTTAAGCCATTTTGTAAAATATCAAAAAAGCACCTTTCATTTATACAAAAGAAAAGTGCTTTATCTAAGCTTTTTTAAAAATGGTGGAACTTAGTAAATCAAGTTAGAATAGAAATTGAAAAGTATGAATATTATATTAATGTGTTAAAATTAAGCTAATTTTATATATTTTTTCATGCATTTATTACATCTTGAGAAAATCTTTGCCAATCTCATCTTGAAGCTCTAATTTTACGCACTACTAATATTTCGTTCAAATCTTCTTGATTATTATTTATATTTTGGCAAGGTTTAGCTTCTTTTTCAAACTGATTAATATTTTTAAGTAATTCTTTATTTTCAGAAAAATTACTATTCATATTACCTATATTATGTCCTTTTTCCATATCTCTCCATTTATCAGACATATACTTATCCCACATTGTAGTTAAAATAAATTCTTTATTTGTAGGCGGAAATAAAGCAAAAGTAGTTATCCCTGTATTTTTTACTTCCTCAGGAAATAATGAATAATATAAGTTTATATTAGATAGATCAGCTTTTAAATCCTCACCTGAAATAAAAGTTTGGTTATCTTCAAGAAATAATGGGACTATGTGAATATGAAATTTATCATTTGATGTAAAAATATTACAAAATGGTAAATAATACAAATAAGCCAAATCGATTTTCTGAGTTTCTTTATGAGGTAACATAGAAAGCAAATTAAATGCATTTGCTATATAAAAAAATAATTCTACTGAAACAATATATGAAAAATATGGTATAAATTCTCTAATTGACTTTTGTCCTCACATTTTCCAATTTTTCAACGAAATATCAGAAAGTTTGCTTGGTATATTTAATAATGAAAAACAAAATTTTAAAAAGGATTCATTACCTGGAATATTTAAAAGATTATCAACCTCTTTTTTTATATCTTCTAAATTGTCTGGTTTTCTAAATTTTCAAAAAATAGCTTCAGCTATATCCTTACATTCAGTATCATTTTTATTAATATATACAATTTCTCTTCTCCATTTTTTTGCAATTAATCTTTCTACTTCTAAAAACTCTCATTTATGCCATCTTTTAAATGCTTCTTCTTCTTTAGAATCTCTTATAATTACTCATTTCCTATCTCATAGTTCAACTTTCTGTGATCAACTTGGATGAGATCTACCATCCATAATAATATTATTTCACTCTAATTCATGATATAATAACTGTAAATAATGAACATTTAAGACTCAATCTTCTGGTGTTTTATTTGCAATATTACCTACAACTGATTCTGGTGTTCTTCAATGTCTTACATTTTTTTCTAAATCAGCCAAAGTTTCTACATAGAACATTGGAGTAATATTACACAAATAAAAATGATCAAGCCATAAAGATTCATTTGGATTAAGGCTTTCTAGAGTTGATTTATCAAAAATAAGTGTTGGTCACATAATTTATATTTAAAAGTTATAATTAAATAATTTTTATAATTTACTTTATAGAATTAAACAATTCTGGAATTATAATATGTTCTTTATTGTGAAATTTATCATTTTTATAAACATCTATCATTGCTAATAATAAATCTTTATTATGACAAGCAACGAATCTATTCGCATTGTGAATCATCGCAACATTATAATCAATTATAGTTCTTCAAGAAAAAATAGCATTATCTTTTACTTTAGTTCAGACCAAAAGTATTTTTCAAGATATTGGAAATAAGATATCTTCTAATAAACTATCCAGATTATTATAGTTTTCTTTGTTAGTAATAATAGGATTATCACTTGTAATATACCAACTTGTATTATCTTGAGTATAAAGAAATTTCCAGTTTAATGGTGATATAGACCAATCTTTTATTTTATGAAATGGATAAAAAGGTAATAATATTTTTAATATTTTTTTAAAATCTTTTAATCATTTAATTTTTCATATTATTTCATTTTCAAATACTCAAGTTTCTCAATTTTTACCTACTATACTGAAAAAATCTAATTTCTCTCACTTTTTAAAAGCAATATCAACAAAGTTTTCTACTATCTTTTCATTAAAAGGAAGTCTCCAAAATAAAAATAATAAAAAAAGATATAAATTTAATTTATCTAATCAATTAATATACTCTTTAGGAGTTGAATTAATTATTTTCTCATATGAAGGCCAAAATAAGTTTTCTGTATTTGTATATAAATTTTCTAGAAAATCTTTTTCAGCTCAGTTGATTTCAAAGGTATTTAAATTATTTTTAAAAAAGAAACTATCAGGATATTGTTGGAATATAATATCTTTCTCTTTATCATAAATATAAAATAAATTATTATTATCTGAAAATCATTTTAAATATTTTCTAGGAAGATAATGATGTTTTTTACTAACTTTATTCATTTAAAGTTTTGAGTTATTAATTATATATCACTTAATTTTTTATCATCTTTTAAATAAACATAATATGTATTTCTAATAAAAGAAGGAGTTAAAAATATTTTATAAATAAAAAATAGTAAAACAATTCAAATAAATAATGTTATACTAAATGGAATATCTTTTTTAATTAAATCAATTATTTTTTCTGTATTTAAAGATATTTTTCAAATAATTAATTGAACAATAAAATAAAACCATCCCACTATAATTAAAGTTAGCTTAATCAAATTTTCAATTTTATTTCAGTAAATTAAATATGCATTAACCTCTTCTAATTCATATTTATCTATTTTTGATAAAGAATTATGAATAGTTTTTCTCTCATTTTTTGATAACATATTATATCAAATCTTAGGAGTTAATATCGATAACTTCAATAATAGAAATAAATCTAAAAAATCTTTTCTATACTTATATAAATATTCTCATCATAATATGATTAAATAAAATTAAATTATCATCAAATTTTATAAATATTAAAACAACAATTGTAATAATTAGAGCTAATATTCAAAAAATTTTTATTAATGTATAAAATAATTTTTCAAATATTATATTAGTTTTATTTTTCCAAATTTGTATTAAATTATACAGATAAAAAACATACCCAAACGTCAATATGGAATAAAGAAATACTATAAATAGAAGTGATAAAGCTGTTTTTACAATATTTAAAGTTGATTCATTTCAATCTAGTAATGATATAAAATTAGATTTATATAATAGATAAATAACAAAAAATAAGAAAAATACTATAAAAATAGTAATAGAAACTAGAGTTATATTATTCCTATTTAAGAGACTTATATTAACTTTTTTATTATTAAGTATAGCATTTAAAATTTTTCTTGTTAAAGAATCATGTAAGTTTTTATAATTGTTCATAAATTACTTAATTAATATATTCTAAAAATAATTGTTCTTCTTCTTTATTTCCAATTTTATTTACAAACTCACAAAACATATTATCAATTTCTTTTTTATCAAAATACTTTAATATTATACTATATAAAATATCAAAATAATACTTCTTAGCTTCTTCTGTATATTCATAAACATTATTTTTACTGCTTCATTTATAATCTTCAATTTCTTGAATTACATAAATTAAACTATTTACAATAAAGTTCGTATCATGATATTTATTCTTAACATAATCAATAACCAAGTTTAAACTTTTAACATCTTCTTTTATTAGCAAGTAATAAATCATTCAAGTATGTACAAGAATTCATATAAAGTCCAAATTAATTAACTTAATATATGAACTTAATAAAAACTCTG
>JAQUWS010000057.1 GCA_028692735.1 Candidatus Altimarinota bacterium | reverse complement strand
CTTTATGAATTGATACTAAACCTAAATGGTTTTCAACAACTTCAACTTATGATTATAATTTAGAATAATTTTCATGAAAAAAACATGAGATTTATGAGAAATAATTGCAATAAATTATCTTAAAAAAAAGTGATATCAGATTTTAGAAACAAATTTTAAGTTTAGTGTTATTTGAGAACTTGATATAATTGCTTTATTAAATAATTTGTATGTTTTTGTTGAAGTAAAATATAGAAAAGATGATAGTTATTGAGTTTGAGGTGAAAGTATAAATTATTATAAAAAACAAAAATTGAAAAAGACAATAAATTATTATTGTCTTAAACATAAAATAGATTTAGAAAATATAAGATTTGATGTTATTTGTATACTTTGAACAAAAATTGATCATTTTGAAAATGTTGAGCTATAATTAATTAATTAATTATATTTTTTAATATTAGGTTAGTAATACTTGATTTATCAAGTATTTTTTTATTTTCTGTGCATTTTATTGTCTTCCAATCATATTTTTTAGCAATTTTTTTAGCAATTTTATATGCATTTTCTAAATGTTTATCATCTTCTTCGTGAATATCTTTGTTTTTATCTCATTTTATGTATTCTCTTTTTTCTTTTTTTTCTATAAGTTTTATTGCTACTTCTGGTTTTACATCTAAGAAAATTACTTTATCTGGTTTTGGAATAGATAATATATTGTATTCCATATCAATTAACCAATCTAGGAAAATTTTTAATTCTTTTTTTTGTACAGTTTTGTCTTCAAATTCTTTTATTATTTTTCATGATTGGTGAATCATATTTGATGTTGTATATCTATTTGATATAACATAATCATATTCTATTAAGTATTTTTTTATATCTATGCTTGAATCATATCTATCTAATGCATAAAATAATGATGCTGTTTTGTAGTTTACATCTTTTCAATATTCTCAGTTTAAATATTTTTCAACAAAAAAAGCTCATTTTTTTCAATACCTAGGATAATCTATTATCTTTACTTTTTTTCATAAAATTTCTAGTTTTTCTTTTAATAGAATAGTTTGTGTTCATTTTCAACTTCAATCTATTCACTCTATTACAATAAACATATATTTATAATTAAGAATTATATTTGTATTATAGTTAAAAATTATTTATTGGTAATTTTTTTATAAAAAATTGTATTTTATTATATTAAGCAATAAAATTATACTTTGGCAAGATTAAATAATAGAAATATTTTTAAATTAATGTTATACTTTTAATAAGTAATTTTTTAATTATAAAGAAACATGTTAGATAACAGGCAGATTTTGGAAAAAATCGAACTGAAACGTAACATCTGAGACGTGGTAGATTATGTTAATAATGTTTTTAAGATGGCATTGGATAGAAATGCTTCTGATATTCATATTGAGCCTACTGAGAAATTTTTACTTATTAGGTATCGTCAAGATGGGGATTTTTTTATGATTGATAAATTAGATAAAGAAAATGTTTCTCCAATAATTACGAGATTAAAAGTATTAAGTAAAGTAAAGATAGATGAAAATAAAAAACCACAAGACTGAAAAATAGTTTATTTTTATGATAGGGATCAAAAAAATATAGATATAAGAGTTTCTACTTTACCTACTTCTTATGGAGAAAAAATGGTACTTAGATTGTTGAGGCCTGATGAATCGTTAACTAGTTTGGATAAACTTGGGTTTATTGATTTAAATATGGGGAAAATAAAAAAAGCATTATCTAGTAGTTACTGAATTATTTTGATTGCTTGACCAACTTGATCTTGAAAATCTACTACATTGTTTTGAATTTTGAAAAACTTTAATCCTTTAGATTTTAATATTTCTACTTTAGAAGATCCAATAGAATACAATATAGATTTTGTAAATCAATCCCAAGTAAAACCTGAAATTTGATTTACATTTGCTACTTGACTAAGGTCTTTAGTTAGACAGGATCCTGATATAATAATGGTTTGAGAAATAAGAGATAAGGAAACTGCTACTCTTGCTGTTGAAGCTGCACTAACATGACATTTGGTATTATCTACTATACATACAAATACAGCAACTGCAACTGTACAAAGACTTATAAATATGGGAGTTGAACCATTTTTGTTATCTTCGGCTATGAGAATGGTTATAAGTCAGAGGCTTATAAAAAGAGTTTGTCAAAATTGTAAGAAACCTAAGGATGTAGCTCCACATGTATTGAAAACTGTCAGAGAATATCTTTATCCTATAATGGATAAACAAGAGGTTGATAATTTAATTTTTTATGAATGAGCATGATGTGATGTATGTAATTGAAGTTGATATAAATGAAGAATGTGAGTTCATGAGGTTTTGATTGTTGAACCATATTTAGAGGAAATGATTTTAAATAGATCGACAGCTAATGAAATGACTGATATTGCAAGAAAACATTGAATGTTGACTATTATCCAGGATGCTTTGATTAAATCTGCAATGTGACAAACTACAATAGAAGAATCTTTACAACTTATATAATTTTAGTTTATGTTAAATTGAGTTTGAGTAAAAAGTTTTTTTTCTTGAATGTTTCATAAAAATATTAAAGAAGAAAAAAAAGAAATAATTAATAAGAACAATTACGATTTTGATGTATTATACAAAGAAATTGTTGATTTAGTTTGAAAAAAAGATTTTGATAAAGTTCAAGGTCTTATTAATGACTTAAAAATTAAAGAAGATAAAAATCTTGTTGAATTACTTGATAGGACTGATGACACTCAGAGAAAGGTTTTGATAAGAAATACTCATGTTCGTAGACTTTGAATTATAACAGAGATTGAATCACAATTAAAAAATAACTTGTCTTCAAACAATAATCTTGTAATTCAAAATAAGACTGAAAATGTAATAAAATTGGGTGTTGAAAAGACTAATATAACTGAGAATATTGTAACAAATACTATTTCTTCAGAAAAAAAAGAAGAATCACAAGAAAATATAAATATTGAGCAAAATGAAGAAGTAAAAAAATGATTTTTTGCTAAACTTTTTTGAAAAAAATCTTTGAAGGAAAAAATTGATATTCAAAAAGTTGTTGATTTTGATTGAGCAATAAGGAGTATTAAATTTTTTATAGATATAAAAGATTGGGAAAATGCTAAATTTTGAATATCAGAAATAAGAAAAAAAGAAGAAGGTGCATTTTATTCTTTAATTGATAAAATAGATTTAGAGAGAGAAAAAAAGAAACAAAGATCAATTTACGAGAAGAAATTTAAAAAAATTAAAGATTTAGAGGAATATTTAAACAATATGGAGTTTAAGTATAATGAAAAGAGAAAGACTGAAAAATTTAAGATAAAATTTGTACAGGTAAGGAAAGAACTGGATGAATTTATTTGATCAAAAAGATTTCCAGAGGCTATGGATTTGATTAATAATTTCTTTGAAGAAAATTCAACAAATGTACTTGTTATTAGATTTTTTAATAAATGGAAAGCAATAATACAAAATAAAATTAAAAAACAGGAAAAAGAAAGAGAAAGAAAACTATCAAAAAACTATAAAAAGGAAGCTGAGTTATTAATTTGAGATAAAATTGAAGTTGATAATACGCAAGTTGATGAGGGGAAGAAAAAAGTTAAACATAATTTTTTTAAGTTTTTGTTTAATAAAGTTAATGTTTATAAAAATATTAAAAATAAATTAAGAGAAAAAAAATTATTAGATGAAGTTAATTTGCTTTTAGAAACACAAAATGAGGTGAGTGAATTAACAAAGAAGAGTAAAATTGAAAATATGCATATGTGACTTATTAAAGAAATATCTAATGATAGATTAATTTGATATGAGTTATATGCTAAGATTTTGTGAAAAGATAAAATATCAGGTGATACATTGGGGTTTTCTGAAGATGAAGCAACTTATAAATTTTTCTTATGAGATGCTACATGACATTGAATACAAGCTTGACTTATTGTTACACTTATAACAAGACTTTTTTATAACCTTTCTAAAAACAACTTTTTAGAAAAATTGGTTTTCGATATAAATAATTGAATTAAACAAGATTTAAAAAGTTGAAATTTTATCACAGGTTTATTTTTTGAGTTAGATAAAGCTAATTTAAATCATTTAAAGTATGTTTGAATGTGACATGAACCTATATTGGTTTTTAGAAAGAAAACAAGAGAAGTTGAAAAATATTTATCATGATGATTAGCGGCTTGAATTAGAATAATTAATGATATCAATCAGATTAAGGTTAGAGATTTGACTTTAGATGATGGGGATATTGTAATAATTTATAGTGATTGAATTGTTGAATCAAGAAATATGGATAATGAGCTTTTAGGAATAAATTGATTGATGAATATCATAAAGAAGGTAGTAATAAGATCTGATAATATAAATACTATATATGCTAACATATTGGATGAAGTTAAAGCTTTTAGGTGATGAAATTTAAATTTTTTTGATGATGCAACAATTTTTATGCTTAAAAGAAATAGTGAAAAGGATTTGGTTGTAAAGTGATCATCATTTTTGAAAGATTTATCTTTAAAAGAATGATTAACAAGAAAGAATATGAAAGCCTTAGAGTGAAAAACTAAAGAAGAAATAGAACATGAATTAGTAAGGATAAGAAGAGATAAACAATTAAAATTGATTTTATCAACTTTGGATAATTTATATGTCACTTGAGAAATATTAAAATTAAAACAAGAGTCTGTAAGATATTTAAAAGAATGATTTATACATAAAAAAATAAATAATTATCTGAAAAAGGCTATTGCTAGTGAAAAAAAGTATAAAATAGATTTAAAAGAACAAAAGATGAAATCCAAATATGCAGTATTGAGTGAGTTATTAAAAAAATGAGATTACATGACTGTTATTAAAGAATGTAATGAGGTTATTGCAAGTGATTGAAATATTAATATATAATAAAATAATTTTTTAAATTGGACTATGTTACTATTAGGAAATACATTTTACGATAAATACTGAATTTTCGATAACAATAAATTTGTTGCGTTATTGAATCAGGCTAGAAAAATGGAAATAAAAGCGAGAAGATGATGAAATTATAAATGAAGAAGTGATATCATCTTATTTAGTGTGATTTCTAAAAAAGATATTTGGTCTTATATTAATAAAATGGCTATTTTTATAAATTCTTGAATTGATATTAAGACTGCTTTATCAATTGTTATTAAACAAACAAAAAATCCTGAACTAAAAGATATAGTTACTGAAATGAAGTTAAATATTGATCACTGAGTTACTATTGCTGAAACTATGCAACAACATCCTAAAGTATTTGATCCATTGATTACAGCTCTTATATGAGTTTGAGAAAAAACATGACAATTGTGAAGGATACTAAGTGAATTAGATAGAAATTTATTGGATAGTATTGAATTAAAATGAAAAGTAAAATGATCTTTGATTTATCCGGTTATTCTTTTAACATTGACGTTTTGAGTTGTTGTATTTATGATGGTATTTATTGTTCCAAAAATTTCTGAAACATTTGCAAAAGCTAATGTAGATTTACCAGCATTGACTCAAATGATTGTTTGAATATCAAATTTCTTTATTAATGATTATTTAAAACTGATAATAATAGTTGTTTTATTAGTTATATGAATAAGGTTATTTAAGAAAACAAATACTTGAAGAATTGTTTTTTGATATTCAGCTTTAAATATTCCTATATTTTGAAAAATAGTAAAACAGTCAAATGTGATTTATTTTATTAATTCATTTACTATATTGCTTGATTCTTGAATACTTCTTTTAGAATCATTAAAAATTGCTAGTGATGTTGTACCTAATCTTATTTATAAAAAAGAAGTTATAAGAATAAAAAATGAAGTTGAATTAGGGTTACCTATTTCGAAATCTCTTTGATTGAATATAGATTATGAAGAAAGTTTATATTTAAATAAATTATTTAATGAGGAATTTGCATATGTAGTAAATACCTGAGAAGAGACTTGAACTTTGTCTGTTTCTTTAAAAAGAATCTGATATAACTATGATGTGGAATTAAAAAGAAAAATTTCAAACTTATCAAGTATGCTTGAACCAGTAATTATAGTATTAGTTTGAGCTTTGGTTGGTACTATAGTAGTATGAGTTATGCTTCCGTTCTTTGAAATGTGAAAAGTTGCAAAAAATATATAAAAATGTATATGTTATATATGTAAGAAATTATTGTAATAAAATTGATAATATGATTAAAGAAGAATTAATAAATATATTTGTAAATAGTCAAAATCTTATACTTGGGATTGTTTTTGAGTTGTTAGTTGTTATAATAGTTGCTATTACTTTGAAGTATTTTAAAAATCAGAAAATTTCAATTTTGATATCTTTGTTGTATGAAAAAGTTTATTTGTTTTATGATTGAATTTTAGGTGATGATGAAAGAAGATGGGTTAAAACTTATGTGGTTATTCTTTTCTTTGTTATACTTATAGCAAATTTAATGTGAATTGTTCTTGAATTTATTTCTCCCATTTTCTGATTTGATGAGGAATGAAATTTTTTATTGGAACATTATATAACTAATCCAACTGTAAATTTGAATTTTACCCTTGCTATGGCAATTATAAGTGTAATTTTCTTGTTATTAATACAATGTGTAAAGTTTTGATTTAAATATTTTTTATTAGAATATTTTCCTATATTTTGAAAATGATATTTAACAATTGAAAAATGAAATTTAAATAAATATATATATTTTTTTATAAATGTAATAATTAAATCTTTTGATATACTTATATCAATGTTTATATCTTTTTTAGAAATAATAGGTTTGGTTGCTAAAACTATTTCTTTGTCTTTTAGGTTGTTTTGAAATATGATTGCTTGAAGTATTTTGATAACAACAGTGATTTTTAGTTTATCATTATGAACAAAAGAACTAACATCTTCTATGTGATGAATTAGTTTTCCAATAATTCTTCCTTTATTTGTCTATTTACAAGAACTTTTGATTGCTTTTGTTCAGGCTTTTATTTTTCCTATGTTAGTTTCTATTTTTATAAAAACAACAACTGGAAATGATTAAATGATAGATTTTAAATAATAATAGGAATTATTATTGTTTTGAATTTATTACTTAATTTAAAATATTATGTGACTTGATTTATCCGCAATTTGAGTTGTAATATCTATTGTTTTTACTTGAGTAGGGGCTTCTTTGGGACAATTACAACTTACAAAAGTAGCTATGGATACTCTTTGAAAGAATCCAAAAATTGGTAAAGAATTACTGATTCAGACTATTGTATGAATAACTTTGATAGAATCAATTGTTATATTTTGATTGATGGTTTCTTATTCTATGTTAAAATTAACATCTTTGGATTTTGTTACTGCTATTTCGGCTTGATTATCTATTTGAATACCTTGATTTGTTGTGTGATTTTGAGAATGAAAACTGATGGCCGCTTCTATTGATTCTTTAAATCGTAACCCGGAAAACAAAAATCAGGTTTTAATTTTTATGATATTGTTTGCGGCTTTACTTGAGACTATTGCAATCTTTTGATTGTTGGTATCTCTACAATTATTAAAATAGTTTAGTTTATAAAAATATTTTGATGTTTGAAATAGATTATTGAATTTTAATCGCTCAGATATTTAACTTTTTAATACTATTTTTAGTATTTAAATTATTTATATCTGATAGTATGGATGAATTAGTTGAGGAAAGAAAAAGCCTTTTAGATAAGTTAGATAAGGCTGATTTATTGTATCAAAATAAAATCAAAGAAGCAGAAGATAAAAGTAAATTAATAATTGAAACTGCTCATAATGAAGCAAGAAGTTTTACTGAGCAAAATGAAAGAATTACAGCTAATAAAACTCAAGAATTATTAGATCAGGCAAATAGAGAAGTATTATATATTGTAGATAAATGAAAAA
>JAQUWS010000009.1:23701-39183 GCA_028692735.1 Candidatus Altimarinota bacterium | reverse complement strand
TTAGGTTGTGCTACATGACACCCAAGTTTCGTAATGAGTAATAGTTTTACAAACCAAACTCTAGCTCAAATCGATTTATGGCAAAAAAACTATGAAGTATGAGTTTATAGACTTCCAAAATACCTTGATGAAGAAGTTGCTAGACTACACCTAGAACAAATTTGAGTTAAATTATCTCGCCTTACTCAAAAACAAGCAGATTATCTAGGAATTTCTGTTGATTGACCTTACAAACCAGAACATTATAGATACTAGTAAATTAAACAAAATAACTTAAGTAAGTCAATTCAAATTTGCTAAAAACATTTTGAAATATAAAAAATAAAAAGATAATAACATTTGTTATTATCTTTTTTAGTATAAAAAAATTAAATACAAAAATACAAAAAATTACATCAAACATACTTAGATTGTCATTCCGGACCTGTTCCGGAATCATTAAAACAAATTATTGCTTATTAGAAAACTTTACTTCTTAACTTAGTAACCTATGAAAAGTAAGAATATAGAATATAGAATGCAGAATATAGGATTTAAACAAAAATTTCTAAGCCATAAATTCTACCAACTAAATTCTAGTAAAACAGTAGGTTTTACTCTAGTAGAACTAATTGTAGTAATAGTAATCCTAGCAATCTTATGAACTATAGCATTCATAAGCTTCCAATGATATTCAAGAAATTCAAGAGATAGTGTAAGAATAGCAGATATAAACAGTACAAAAAAAAGCCTAGAAATATTTATAACTAAAGCATGATTTTATCCAACTCCAGATAATCCTACAAACATAACATATAGCTGAGCTATAGTATGGACAGAAGGTACGCTATGAAGCAACGTAACAAAAAATATACAAAGTGTAAGTAAAGTGATAACAGATCCACTAACAGCAAACGAATACACATACAGTATAACAAGTAGTAAAACAGAGTATCAAATAGGAGCCATAAGTGAATGAGGATGATTAACACAAATTCAATCAACAAATAAAACCTATGCGGCAGATTTAAGTAAATCATCTGCAGTAGCATACATAAGCTGAAATTATAATGAAAAATTCACAAAAGTAAGCACTTGAACAACAAGCTGGATACTAGCACAACCAAGTATAATAGCAACAGATATATGAAATTCAGATTTAGCAAACATACTATCAACAAAAAAACTATCATACAATAACTACTCAAATATTCCACATTCATATAATACACCATGAACAGAAAGTTGATGATTTAACTACACAAACTGAAATCCAATAATCTTTACTTGAACTCTAGAAGAATTACACGAAGATAATCAAAGAAAACTAGATTTCTTAACAAATTTAAAACAAGCTTATACAAGTACTGACCTAGCAACAAATCCAATGTATCATGATATAATGAACATAGATACAACAAATGATTCAACATGAGCAATAAACTTAGTAATAAGTTATATAAACTCAAATAAATGAGGTATAAAGTTAGAAGAACTAGCATTATTACCTACATCATGAACAACTTGATGATGAGTAGTTACATACTCATGTGCAACACAACCAGATTATACATATGCAACATATATTCCTTGAGAAGCAAAAGAAGTAAATCAACCTTGGCAAAGTACAAACTCAGAGAATCCATGTTATTACGAATGTACAAACTGATATAGTTGAAGTGATTGTAGTACAGCCCCAATAACAACATGGCAAGATGAAGATCCAAATTGTATAATAGATACAGATTTTACAATAACATGAACAGATCTATCATGAACCCCTATCTCACAAGTTTGGGCTGCTTGTAATTCTACTTTGTGAATTTGAGTAGAGTATAATACATCTAATAATTGTTATAACTATCAATGAACAAATATATGATGAACATCATGTTATTGATATAATAATCTAGAATCAACATATAACTCAACATGAGTAAATAATATATGGTGAAAATTATATACATGGGATAATGCACCAAGTGCATGTTCAAGTTGATGGCATTTACCAAGTCAGACTGAATGGACTATACTATTAAAAAATCTATGATGTAGTGATTATTGAACAGATACAACTATTTGACGGTTGTGTGATTGATTGTGATGGTCTTGATCTAAACTAAGAACTAATACAAACAATCTAGAAAACGCATTAAAAATCCCTTTGGCAGGCTATAAATATTCTGATGCTACACCTTCATTTACTAGTAGAGGAAATGATATGTACTTTTGGTCAAGTAATTATTATGATTTAACTTATGCTAGAGGTATAAGTTTTTCATGTGGTACTTCTTTAATTAATCGTAATAAATATGGTAAACTATATGGTTTCTCTGTAAGGTGTGTTAAGGATTAGATTTTGACATATAAAATCTATTTTATACGTATGTTTTACATATTCAAAAAACAAAATATCTCCAAAACTCAAAATATCAAGCTTTGGAGTTATTTATTTATTGCAAATAAAAAAAAATTAATTAAAATCATCATAAATATCTTAAATAAAGTAAAAACGATAAATAGAATATGAATGAAAATAAACTAATATCAAAAAACAAAAAAGCGTATTTTGATTATGAGATACTTGATTCTCGGGAAGCTTGAATTGAGTTAAAATGATACGAAGTAAAATCCATAAGAAAATGAAATGTAAACTTAAAATGAGCATATGTAAGTTTACAGACTTGAGATGCAGTTGTAAGATGAATGCATATTTCTGCCTTAGAAAATACTATGAATAAAAATCTAGTAGAACCTGCAAGAGACAGAAACCTTTTTTTACACAAAAAAACTATAAATCTATTAAGAGAAAAATCAAAAGAGCCTTGAAAAACTGTAATTCCACTAGAAATATATACTTCATGAAATTTGATAAAAATCAAGGTATGACTTGTTATGTGAAGAAAAGAATATAATAAAAAACAATTACTAAAAGAAAGAACTCTAGACAAAGAAGCAAAAATCATGATGAAAAAACATTATTAAAAGAAAGAATATAGAATACAGAATTTAGTTTTTAGTCTTTGATCTTTACTCTTTTACCTTTAATCTTTACTCTTTTATCTTTAATCTAACCTATGTTTACCCACAAAATTATAAATCCACCAGATTTTAAACTAGATGAAAAAATTATAAAAAATATATTTAAAACAATAGAAGAAACTCAAGAAAAAACTCAAGCTTGAACTTTAAACTTGGTTTTTGTGTGACCAGAAGAGATAAAAAACTTAAATTCAACTTATAGAAAAAAAGATGAAGTTACAGATGTGCTTAGTTTCAATTATATTTTTGATTTTAATGAGGCAAAAAAGAATGATATAGTTTGAGAATTAGTATTTTGTATAGACAGAATTATAGAACAATGACAAGAAGATAATCTAGGTTCAGAAAAAGAATTTTATATGTTATTAATCCATTCAGTATTACATATTTTATGATATGATCATGAAGAAGAAAATGATTATATTTTGATGAAAACACAAGAAAATAAAATTTGGGATGAATTATTTAAAGAAAAAGCATAAAAACTTGAAATTTTTTGAAAAATATGAGAAAATTTAGATAATATATTATTATATAAATTGCTATCTCTATGCAATATAAAATTCCAGTACAAATTGAAAACGAAGATCCAATAATGCTTTGATTAAGTTTAAGACAACTTATGATAATAATGGTTGGTTTTTGAATTGCATATGGATTATTTAAAAGATTAGAAGTAAGTTTATGATGAAGTGTTGCACTACTCCCATCGATATTTATTATTATATTAACTCTTGTTATAGCATTGTTTAAAAATTCGGAAATGACTTTTGTTCCATTTGTATTATCATTTATAAGATATAAAGTTAATTTAAGTGAAAGAGTCTGGAAATCTTGAGTTGATAGTTTTAATCCTATAGATATTTGATATGTTTTTGAGACAGATGCAGAAAGAAAAGATAATCTAGATATCCAAGAAAAAAAGGATAAAATAAAAGAAATGGATGAAAAGCTTAAAAAAATATAATAGAAAAAGAATAATGATAAAAATAAATCTTTTATCTTTCTTCTTTAATCTCTAATCTTAATATTATGCCAGTAAAAACAAAAAGTACATTGACAAATGACGCAACTACACAAAGATATTTACCATTTTCACAAATAAGAGAAAATGTTATTATATTGAAAGATGATTCTTGAAGAATGGTTTTAGAATGTTCAACTATCAATTTTTTGTTAAAAAGTGTAGAAGAGCAAAATGCAATAATCCTAAGTTTTCAAAGATTTATAAACTCCTTAGATTTTCCAATTCAGATAATAGTAAGATCAAAGAAATTAGATATAGATTGATATATAGATGATTTAGATGAAAAAGCAAAAAACCAAAAAAACCCATTATTAAAAGTACAAACAGAAGAATATATTGCATACCTAAAAAAGCTTATTGAAGTTGCTCAAATAATGAAAAAAGAGTTTTATATAGTTGTTCCTTTTGATATGGAAGAAGGGAAAAGTGTAAGAGATAACTCTATAATTTGATTATTTAAAAATTTTTGGCTAGCAATAAATAATTCAAATAATTTAATGAAAATAAAAATGCAAATAAGAAATCATTGAAAGATAAAAAAGTGATTAGTAAATAGAATAAATACTATAAAAACTTCTTTAGAAAGTATATGAATTAAAGCTAAAGAACTTGAAAAAGAAGATCTGGTAAAATTTCTTACAGATTATTATAATCCAAACTTAGAAAGCCATTCTGAAGTCCAAAATCCAATTGAAACTTATAACGTAATCCAAAACTAATATGAAAAAAATTTATTTAATGATTATAACTTTTTTGTTAACTTCCTATAACTATACTTTTGCTGCTGATACTGGTATATTTTGAACTTGTGTAAGAAAAGCAGATATAAGAAATTGAGATATTCATACAGATGATATTCCTTGTATTATACAAAATGCTATTGATGTATTTATGTGAATTGCTTGAACTGTATCAGTAGTATTTATAATAATTTGAGCATATCAGATTTTGTTTTGAAGTTTATCAAAAGATACAACAAAGTGAAAAACCACAATTACATATGCTATAGCTTGATTTGTCTTAGCAGCATCAAGTTGGTTAATTATAAAATT
Source organism: Candidatus Altimarinota bacterium (assembly GCA_028692735.1). Lineage (GTDB taxonomy): Bacteria > Patescibacteriota > Gracilibacteria > BD1-5 > UBA6164 > Altimarinus. The sequence continues at coordinate 34,083 of JAQUWS010000009.1, read as the reverse complement.
TATTTTAGGTACTTTTAGTTAATAATATATTATATATGGAAATATTATACAATTGGGAATATAAAGATAAAAAAGATAGATCTTCAACTTGGTATATAGTTGCATTAGCGATTATAATTTGATTAGTTACATGGTGAATTCTTTCAAAACAATATGGGATGAGCTTAATTATCTTATTGGTTTCAGGAATATTTTATTTTATTGAAAATAATTCTGAAGAAGATGTTAAAGTTACTATAACTGATCTTTGAATTCAAGTAGGTCAAAATTTTTATGATTATTCAAAAATAAATGGTTTTAATTATATATATGAATGAAGTAATCCAGTTTTTCTTAGACTATCAATAAATAAAACAGGATTAAAAATTATAGATTTAGATGTAAATGAAAAAAATGTTATTGACACAAGAGAAATTTTGGGTAACTTTATCAATGAAGATTCTAAATGAGAATTAAATATTATTGAAAAACTAATAAATAAGTTAAAATTATAAAATCTATGAAAACAATATTTTTAATATTACTTAATGCTATTATATTATACGTAATAGTAATTTTGTTGTGAGAATGAGAAATAGGAGTCAGTCTATGATGTTGAGATACTTGTACTGCAAATTCCCTTGATGCTTGGAAAACATTTATTGTATGATGATTAATTTTATGAATAATCAATAAAACAATAAAACCATTATTAAAAATACTTAGTATACCTTTTTTCTTGTTATCATTTTGATTAGTATCTCTTGTTATTAATGCGATTACATTGGGATTATTATGATATATTATTAATAATATTTTACAAATTTCAGGAATTTGATATACTATAAACAGATGGGAAAATTTTGTAATAGCTGTTGCAATTTTCACCATTTTGAATATGGTTTATTCGGTATTATTTCTTAAAAAATAAAAAATGGCAGAGTACTTAAAAATATTTGAAGTAATTGTATCATTACTATTGATATTGATTATATTAATACAAAATAAAAGCGTAACATTGAACTTAACTAGTATGTCTTGATGAATGAATCAAGTTAAAAAAAGATGACCAGAAAAAGTTCTTCATATAGCAACTATTGTAATTTGAGTTATTTTTGTTTTAAACTCAATAATTTTATTTATGGTTTGATAATAAATAAAATACTTATAAAATAACGTTTAATTCTTCTTTTTACATAAAGGAATAACTTAATTATGATTAAAAAAAATCTAATAAAATTAAAAAAATATTTGTTTTTAATTAGTTTGTTCGTCTTTTTGATAACTTTTATGCATATTTTTTATAGATATATCTATTCAGACGCAAAAAGTATACCAATAAAAGGATGAACTGTTTCAGAGTGAATAGTTTGAGATGTTTCTCATTTAAATCCACTAATATCTACAAATGACTACAACAAATATATAATCAGTATATTATATAGATCTTTGTTAAAATATGATATAAAAGACAAGAAATTAATTTCAGATTTAGCAAACTGTGATATAAGTAATTTATCTTATATTGAATGTTTTTTGGAAAATAATGTTTATTGGTCAGATAAAAGCCCAATAACAATCAATGATGTTGTTGCAACATACAATATACTTAAAACTACAAATGTAAACCCATTAATGAAATCACTTTTATCAGACACAACAATAGAGGAGAAAAGTGATTCAATAGTTTTTAAAAATAATAAAAAAAATATAAATTTTTTAAATATATTTTTTCAGCCTATAATAAGTGAAAAATTGATTAATGAATTATGAGTTGAAGAGCTAAACAAACCTTTTTCTCCAAGTAAAGATTCTCTTTATTCTGGAAAATACAAAGTTGCGTCAATAAAAGAAGATAAGAATTTATGAGTAGTTGAATTAGTATTAGATAAAAACGAGAATTATTTTAACAACGATGTATATTTGTGAAAATTATCATTTAAGTTTTTTCCAAATAATAATTCACTTGTTAAAAATAAAGATTTGATAAATATATTTAATGATGATGAGAATCTACTATGAGAATCAGTTCCAAGACTTGAATCACATTATTATAGTTTACCTAAATATACAACTTTGTTTATAAATAGTGAGAAAATATCTTCAAAAAGCCTAAGAAATTTTATCCTAAATAAAATTGATAGAGATAAACTTATAAAAGTTCTATGAAATGAAAAATATAAGCAAGTTATAAATCCATATTTAACTGATTATGTTATAGACAAAGACTTAGAAAATAAAAACATAGAATCAACAATGGAATGACTTTGATACTATAAAAAAGCAAAGTTAGCAAAACTTATACTTTGAGAAGCAACTACTAAAACTCCAACTACAGTTGCTAACACAACAGAAATAAAAAAGACACCAACAACTGAAGAATTAGAAAAACAAGAAAATAAACCATTATTATATATTATATCATGATTAGGTAAGAAGTTTAGTTTTATAAGTCAAGATGATGTGTTATTGAAATGAGATTTAAAGTGAGAAAAACCAGATGCTGTTTATATAAATGATTATCAACTAAAAGCTTATGATAAGTGAGATGAAAATTTCTTTTATAGACTGAAAGAATTTGATTATGAAACTATAAAAGAATGAAAAAATGATTATAAAATTTATTTCGAAACAAATTGAAAAAAAGAATTAAAAGAAGAACTTATAGTGTTTTTTTATAAAGACATAAATAAGTTATCTCAAGAAAAAGAAAATTTTTATAAGACTTTTATAAAGACTGAGGTTGCTAAAACTCCAGAAACAAATACATGAAAAGAATCAAATATAAATCAAACACTTAAAGCAAAGATAGACTCAATTGATGATAGATACTACTACAACAAGAAAATTGAAAAATATACTTTAAAATTAATGTATATTTGATGAGAAAACAATATTGAACAAACAGCTAATTTTATAAAAGAAATACTTTGAGATAATTGAATCGGATTAGAAATAGAAGCTATAAACTTATCAGATTTATCTAAATTTGTAAGTCAAGAAAATTCTTCTCAAACTTATGATATGGTACTAGCTTGAATAAATTTATGATACTTTGATTTCAATATTTACCCATATTTCCATAGTAGCCAAGCTAAACTTTGATATAATTTTTCAAATATAAAGAAGTTAGCTTTGGATTTAATATTAGAAGACATAAATTCAAACAAGATATATCAAGATTGATTTAAAGAAAAAGAGAAAAAGGTATTGGATATAATAAAAGGGGAACAAGTTATAAAAACCCTTTATACCCCTATAATAGATTTATTGATAGATAAAAATATAAAAAATATCAATATTGATAAATATTCATCTTGACAGATAAATAGAGTGAATTACTTATCAACAATTTACATTAATGAGAAAAAGGATATAAACTATACTAATAAGTGAGTTGGAGATTTCTTTAAATTTTTATTTCATATAATAACGTGATAAAATGGCTTGAGAAGTTGATTTTAAAAGAGATATTGTAATTCCAGCTCGGGAGGTAATTAGAAGTGATATAAAAATAAAGAGATTTTACTTTATTCCTTGACTTGTTTCAATAATAGCATTAACTACTATATTATTATATCAATCACTATATACTTATGTTGTTATTTTTCATAAAAAAGAGCAAGCATTTGAGCTAATTTTAAAATTTTTTCATTCAGATTACATCGTAGAAATAATTATATGAGTAGCAATATTTTTAATCATATATATTTTTATTATACCTATTTTTGAATGATGATTAATAAAATATTTAGATGAAAAGAGAAACTGAAACAATGTTTGATCATTGGATGCTATATGATTTTGAGTATGTAGATTCCTACCTCTTTTTGAATACAACAATATATTCTCAGAGTTTAAATATATAAGTGTGTTAAATATATACTTGTTTCTAATAAGATTTGTTTGAATAGAATATATAAAATATATAACTTATGCAGTTTTTGTACTATTTTTCTTATCAACTTTTATAAACATATTTTTTACTTACTCAAAATATGAGATAATCCTAAAAAACAAATGAGTTTTTAAGTCAATCGCTGTATCAACAAAAATTTCAATACTTAATTTAAAAAACACAATAAAACTTTATTTTTTAATGTTTTTAATAAATATAAGAGTTTTAATTAACTTTTTAATATTCTTATTTTTTCCAATATTAATGGCTGTAACTGTATCATATTTTACTACAAAAATATTTCTTACTATAGCAATAATTTTTATAGTTCTTATGTTTATATTTTTCCTATTAGTAATATGATATCTTACTGCAGTTCTAGACGTATTTAAAACTTCAATATGGTATTATGCCTACATCAATGGAAGAAAAGTAGCTGAAGATGAAATAGACGGATAAATATTATTTAAAATTTAAGTAATATTTGTTATAATACAATTTAATTTTTTCAAGATTTTTCAGTATTAATTCTTCATTTCAAACTCATAACTCAGAAGGACTAACTTTTAATGTAATAAATCAATTGTAAGAATTAGATTTTAACTGCATCAAAAAACTTTCAATTGGTAAATTTGAAATTCATGATTTTTCTTTTCAAGGTAACAATCAATAAGTATCTCATTTTTTATCACTTAAAAAGACATTTTTTAAACTAATTCATAGTATTTTTATTGCTTTAATAATATCTATTGATGAATCATTGTCTATATTTGCAATATCTAAACTTGTATATCAAGTTATGTTTTTTATGTCGGTTAAAGTCATGTTTTTATATTTTGGGATAATAAAAAATATATATTTACTTTCAACATTTTGTATAGATACATTAAAATCAAAATCATTTTTTATCTCTTGAATATACTTTGTAAACCAAGTTTTATCTCTATCTTCTATACGAGGAGGTGAAAAAGTTATAACTTGTACATTTAAAGCTTTTGCTAAATCAAAAATCAAATTTACTTTAGTTTTGTTTAATCATTCTCATGGAGAAGTTATTGATAGAATTTCTATTCAAAATAAGTCTTTAACTTTTTTCATATATTCAATATCCCATAGGTCATATTCTTCTTTATCCATATATAAATCTAATCAATCATAATTAGATTTTTTTAGGATATCACAAATTCTATTTATTCAATATCATTTTAAACTAGAAGTTGATAAAAGTAACATAAAAGAAAAAATTTAGTAGATAATAATCTTTTTTATTATAACATTTAAGTAAAAAATATGCAATTATTTAAATAAGTTAATTTTACAATAATAAAAACAAGAAACAAGTGAATTAAAAAAGTTAATTTTGAATAAGAAAAAATAAAAATATAATAAAAAAGTATAATTTATTTTTTATTTTATATTACTATGAAAAAAATTTCTTTACTTTTAATTATAATGTTGTGAATATCTACTGCATATGCAACAACAACAGGAACTTCATCAAATTGATATAATACTCCTATAATGGATGAAGCTTTAGAATTCTGAGCTGTTTTAGATTGATGAAAAGTTTATACTACATGGACAACTTTTAGTAAGCAAGAATGATTTGTATACTATAAAGTAATTAGATCTCAAACAAATGAAAATCCTGTTTATCCTGATGATTGATATATAAGTTATTTTACAGATATAAATAAAACTGAGTATGTAGATACAAAACCTTTAGTATGAATAGCTTATTATAGGGTATGTGCTATAACAACTGAAAAAAATAGATATTGTAGTAATGTAATAAAAATAAAAAAGGAATGAACAACAACAAATGAAACAAAAGTATGTAGTGATGAATATAATTTAGTATGTTGAAAAAAAGAATGAGTTCTAAAAACATATTGAAATACTTGCTTATTATCTAAAGCCTGAGCAACTTTCGTAAATAAAGGGGAGTGTACTACTACATCCACAAATACATGAGTAACACAAAAAATTGCAGATACTTATACACTAAGAGCAAAAGCAGATAAACTAGTTTCAAATTTTATTCAAAAAGTTGAGAAATTATACTCAGCAAATGAAAAAAGAATCTCTGTTTTAAATACTGTAATTGAAAAATTAAAAACTCTTGCAAACAATAAATCAGAACAAAAAGAGTTAATAAATTATATTGTTGAAAAATTACAAAAGAAATTAGAATCATATAAGTGAAGTAATCTAGATGATATAGAGAGTATTTTTAATTCAATAAATTAAAAGTAATAAAAAAAATAAACAATCTTTCAAGATTGTTTATTTTTTTTATTACTACATTCAAGGTAATCATCAGTTTGGTAAATTTATTCACATTTGTCACATTACTCATTGCATTTTGCTTGCAGCTACTTCTTGAGATTTTTTAACTCATTTATTTATAGCTTCTTGAATAGCTTTTTCTAAGGCTGCTTTTTGAGAATCATCTAATCATGGTATTAAATCCATTGTCTCAAAATCTACTTTCTCAGCTTTCATTTCTCAGTTAAAAGTTACAACAAGTCAGTTTATTTCAGACTCAATTAGAGTGTTTTCTAATTCTTTTTTAATTTTCATAGCTTCCTGTTGAAGTTTCAATAGTTCTCATGCTTTAGAAAAATCCATAATATAAAATAATTAACAAATAAAAACAATTAATAATAAAATTATTAATTTCTAAAAAAAGCTATAACATTTTAATTTATTTTCTTTTTTTTGCAAATAAATTAAAAATATGTTAATATAAAAACATATTAATATTTTATTAAGAACTTTATGGCAACAGCACAAACTCAAGATGAAGATTTAATAATATTATCAGATAGTATTCCTACTACATTTGATGAAACACCTATAATAGAAGCAACCCCACAAACTGATTCAAATAATAGTATAATATCTTTTGATTGATCAGATATATTATGACTTAATTCAAAACAAGAAACTACTGAACTTCCAGCACAAACTCAAGAAGAAAATAAAGATGAATTTAATAATACATTAATATTTTCTGATGACTTGTTTTCTTGAGTTACTGAATCAAAAACAGAACAAGAAAATAATACAATTAATATAAATAATGCAGAAAATACTTCTATTTGAGATATTTTTTGACAAAATCTAGATCAAATAGAAGAAATAAAAGAAGTTACACCAATACTAGAAGATGTTTGACCTATAACTATACAAGATACAACTAATGAATTATTAGATTTAACTCAAAATAATGAAGAAATAGTTAATGCAAATATATCAAACGAAGAAGCAATAGATAATATACATGATTTACAAATTGAAGATAAAACTTCTGATAGTTTAATAGAAGCTCCTATAGATGTAGAACAAAACAATGTTGCTAATATGTCAGATTTACAAGTTGAATCAAAAGATAGCTTATGAGATATGGATGATATTTTGACAACAGCTGTTGATAGGATGAAGACAAGACAAACAGTAATAAATTCTGAAAAAACAAAGAAATTAATAAACGTTCAAGAAAAAGAAAATACTATAGAGAAATTAAAAGCTGAAGTTAGTTTTCTAAAAGCTGAAATAAATGATCTAGATATAGAAAACGAAAAAATAAATTTAAATATATTAAATTTAGAAGATATGAAATTATGAAAAGCATTACAAATACAAAAAACAAGAACTCATAACACAAAAAAAGTAACTCAAAATCCTTAAAAATAACTATAATCCGTTAGGGCCTTAAAAACGAAAAAATAAACAAGTAAATCCTTGTTTATTTTTTTGTTTTTAAAATTATTATTTTTTAGCAAATTCAACAACTTTTGAAAAAACTTGAGGATTTGATATTGCTAAATTAGATAAAACTTTTCTATTTAATTTTACATTTGCTTTATAAAGCATATTAATAAATGTAGAATAATTTAATCATAATTCTTTAACTGCATTTGAAATTCTAATAGTCCATAATCTTCTGAAATCTCTTTTCTTCAATCTTCTACTTTTATAAGCATTTGTTCATGCTTTCATTAATGCATTTTTTACTCTAGAAAAAACATTACCATTCATCATTCTATATCATTTTGCAGAATGTATCATTTTTTTATGTCTTTTCTTTGTCATTAATCATCTTTTTACTCTAACCATATTTTGATTACTTAAATATTAAATTTTTATAAATAAATTAACTTGAAAAAGGTAATTGAATTTTAATTTTTTTCTTTTCAACTCAATTTACTTCTAATCAGTATTTATCTCTACCTTTTGCTTTTTTTGCTTTATTTGACAAAAGATGTTTTTTTCAAGTATGTTCAAGTAATATTTTACCTGTTCACGTAACTTTTGTTCTTTTTTTTACTCAACTTCTAGTTTTTAACATAAACTTTTATTAAAAAATAATTATTATTTTATAGGCTTTAAATTAGCTGATAACATATTTCATACTCTCGACACGTTATTATCTAACTTATAATATGCTTCAAGAGAAGTTATAAAATTAAGTATCTTAGTTCTTGCAATTTCTCAATATTGATTTTCTCTTCATTTCATAACTAAAACTAACTTTATAGGATTTCAATCTTTTGCAAAACTAAACGCTTGTTTTCTTTTTACATCCAAATCATGTTCACTTATATTAAATGTAATTCTAACAGTTTTTAATTCAGGAGTTTTTGATTTCTGTTTATTTTTTTGATCTAATTTTTTTAACTTATATAAATATTTTCAATAATCAATAAGTTTTGCAATAACTAAATCATCTTTTTTTGACATTTCCATCAAATCTAATCACGTCTCACTAGCCTTTTCTAAAGCTTCTTTTAAAGGCATAATTCATAAATTCTCTCATTCTTCAGTTATTAACTGAATACTTTTAGCTTTAATTTCATCATTAATATTCTTTTTTGGTTCTTTCATTAAAAAAATTAACAAATAAACTATTTTTTACTTACTTCAAGCGTTTTTAACATTTTAGAAAATTTAGATTTTCTTCTTGATGCAGTGTTTAAATGGATAATGTTCTTTTTCACTAATTTATCAATAATAGATTGAAGTCAAGCTTTTGATGTCTTTCAATCTTCTTTTTTCTCATTGTAGAAATATTTTTTTGCTAACTCTAAGTCAGATAATTTTATAGCTTTTTCAAAAGCAACTCTTGCTTCTCTATATAAAGCTTTAAAATAATCATTTCTAGATTTTCTTTTATCATTTTGTCTGTTAGCTTTCTTAGCTGAACTTGTTATTGGCATCTTTACTTTTTTATAAACTAAAACTTTTTAAATAAAGTTATTAAACTATAAAAAATTATATAACTAAATTTAAAATAGTCAAAATTTTTTAAAATTATAACTCAATAATTTTTATATTTTATTTTTCTGGTCTGGTCGGAGACGTGAGACTCGAACTCACAACCCCACGCTCCCAAAGCGTGTGCGCTAGCCAATTGCGCCAGTCTCCGAAAAAATAATTAATAGCTAATAGTGAAGAATGAATAATTATGGTAGCCAATGCTAATAATCTACAAATAAACTATTATTTATTCACTAATTATCTGGTGGGTATAGGTGGACTTGAACCACCGACCTCACGATTATCAGTCGTGCGCTCTAACCAGCTGAGCTATACACCCTAAAAATCTAGGGCTTAGTCATTAAAACTTAGGTTTTAGATGAAACTAGTTCCCAAGTACTAAATACTAACCCCTAAAACAAAATGGAGCGGGTGATGGGACTCGAACCCACAACCCTCTGCTTGGAAGGCAGATGCTCTAGCCAATTGAGCTACACCCGCAAAAAAATCTTTTTAGTGAAATTCATATTATAAAAAAACTAAAAAAAGTCAAAATTTTTTTTGAAAAAAGTTAAAAATAAAAAAGCAATGAGTTGTTTTTTTATTTTTAATCTTCATTTTTATTTAACCAATCAGGTATATCCATTCAATCATTCCATAGTTCATCTCAGTTTTTATTTTGATTATCTGTTTTTAATTTTTTAGGTTTTGTTGGTTTTGAAGTTTTTAATATCTTATCTTTTATTTCTTTATTACTACTTACATTACCAATATTTATTGAGGAGTCTAGTTTTATTTCTTCAAAATCATCATCATCTATTTTTCTTTTTACTTTCTTCTTAGTATTTCTATCTGTTTTTTTATCAGGTATAGAATCTACTTCATTCCCAACTGTTGTAAATGAGGAGTCATCAAAAGAAAATACTTTATCTCAATCAGTACTTTTTTGTTTAGTATTATCTTTAACAATTTTTTTACTAGGTTGTTTAGGCTCATCATTACTCGTAGAAGGTTCTTCAACTTTATCATCAGAAGTAGAAATCTCATCAGAGGATTTAGAATCATCAAGAGAAGATTTTAACCAATCAGGAATCTCTGTTTCATCCAAAGAAGTATCACTATCTTCTCAAGAAGAAATATCACTACTAGGAGTATTTTCACTTGTAGAAGGTTCTTCAACTTTATCATCAGAAGTAGAAATCTCATCAGAGGATTTAGAATCATCAAGAGAAGATTTTAACCA
>JAQUWS010000009.1:13875-23601 GCA_028692735.1 Candidatus Altimarinota bacterium | reverse complement strand
CACTATCTTCTCAAGAAGAAATATCACTACTAGGAGTATTTTCACTTGTAGAAGGTTCTTCAACTTTATCATCAGAAGTAGAAATCTCATCAGAGGATTTAGAATCATCAAGAGAAGATTTTAACCAATCAGGAATCTCTGTTTCATCCAAAGAAGTATCACTATCTTCTCAAGAAGAAATATCACTACTAGGAGTATTTTCACTTGTAGAAGGTTCTTCAACTTTATCATCAGAAGTAGAAATCTCATCAGAGGATTTAGAATCATCAAGAGAAGATTTTAACCAGTCAGGAATCTCTGTTTCATCCAAAGAAGTATCACTATCTTCTCAAGAAGAAATATCACTACTAGGAGTATTTTCACTCGTAGAAGGTTCTTCAGCTTTATCGTCAGAAGTAGAAATCTCATCAGAGGATTCATTATCATCAAAAGAAGATTTCAACCAGTCAGGAATATCGCTTTCACCTAATGAAAGATCATTATTTAAATCATCTTCATCAGAAGTTACATCTCTACTTGTAGTATTTTTGCTTTGAAAAGTTTTTTCATCTTTACTTCCAGACGTAGATATATCTTCAGAAGATTTATTCTCATCAAAAGAAGATTTTAACCAATCAGGAACTTTTGCTTCATCAATTTTTGTTACATCCTCATCTATACTATTGTCTGTATTTGTTATATTTTGAGTTACATTTACTTCATTATTTACAATTGTTTTATTTTCTTGTACATTTGTTATAGCCTTATTTTCAGTATTTTCATTATCTATATCAAAACTGGCTTTTAACCAATCAGGAACTTTCTCTTTACTTGTTGATGATATATTAGTATCATTATCTACTTTTGTAGTGATATCTTCTTTGAAAGAAAAAGGATCTTCCATATCAACAAAATCTTTACCACTTTCAGTTATATTACTATTGTTTTCTTCTAATCAGCTATGTGTTTCATTATCTTTTTTTAATTTTGTTTTTTCAAGAATAAATTCCTCAAATCATTTTGAGAGATCTTTATTAAAAAATTTGAAGTAAAAGTAAAATCATAAAATAACTAATCATATTATTAATACAATGAAAAGAATAAAATATGCAATTTTTTTGATAATACTTAGGATAGTATCAAAAAACGAAGTAGAAGTTGTTATTACTTCAGTTGTGTCTGTTGCTGTTGTTATATCTTCTCAGTATATCAATATTTTAAGGATTTCTTTAAAATCTTCTTTTTCTTTTTGTGTCATATTTTGATCACTAACAATAGCTGTTAGAATAATTTTTCATAATTCTTTATTTTTTTCTATATCACTTGAATCTTTTATTTGAGTTAATAAAATTTCTAAATATTCTTCACATGTTTTGTATTTTTCAGTATCAAAAGCACATACTATATCACTAGTTATTAAGTTTTTTAATGCATTATATGCAACATTTTTTTGACTTTGATCCGAATCAGTTCATAAAAGAAGAGATTCTAAAAGATTTATTATTTCAGTAGAATTAGGAATTTCAGGATTATCCACAAATCATTCAAATTCTAAAATTACTTTAGTTTTTTCAGTTTCATCAAACCATTCTGATTGAAGTCTTTCAATGTATTTTAATCAATCATCTCTATATGAATCAGGAAATTTTGAAATATAATTCTTTAATGATTGGATTTTTTCTTGTTCACTTTTAGTAATTCATGTAAAAACTACATCATCTAAAGTTTTTTGTTCTTCTATATAATTCTTTGTAATAGTTATATCTTTTGTTGCTATAATTTTATCTTCAGAATTAATTAGTATTATTCTAATAGTTTGATTTTTTGATTCATTCAATGGGATTTCTAAAGGATATCAATTTTTATAACTATCAGTATCTTTATTATCTTCGTCATCATCTTTTCATCAATTTAAATCAGAATCATAATTTATATCATAATCTACTACATACTTTTTTATATCTCATTTACTTTCTCAAAGATAAATAAAAACTTTTTCTTTTGAAGTAGTTAATACTATTTTACCATCAGAGTCAACAGGAGGAATAGAAAATAAGTTTAATCATTTTTGATTAGCTTTAATTAAATTTTTTGTACTTTTTACTATATCTATACTTTTTTCCTTATATTTTGTTCATTCAGAAATTCTTAAAGTTACTTTGTGTGTTTCAAGTCAATCATAATAAGTATGAATAAAATTTTCTCATCATTCTTTTTTATTTCAATCTCATAAATCCCAAGTTATATTATCATATTTTCAAATACTTTTATTAAAGAAAATAAATTTATTATAAATAGATATATAATCAAAATCTGGAACTAGATTATTTACTACATTTATTGTAACATTTTTTACATTACTTATTCATTTATACTTTGCTTTAACCTTTACATGATAAGTTCAAGAATCTTCAAATACATATGTAGTATTTCAATTTCAAGTAACTTCTTTATCATAAAAACCATCTCAGTTAAAATCCCAAGAAAAAGTACTTTTATCAGTTAAATCTTGTCATAAGATGTTTTTTACTTTAGCACTAAAAGTTACATCATCTCAAACAGATACAGAAGAATCATTTACAGATAACTCAACTAAAGGAGTATTTATATTATCTCAAGCAAGAGTAATATAAAATTTAGTTCATAAATTTTCTGAACTATAGCTTTCTTCATTGTTGTCTTTTAATACTAAAACAAAATAATAAGTTCAAGAGATTTTTGGTAAAACAAAAGTAGTCTCAGCTTTAGAAGTAAGTCTATAATCTTGAGGTTCACTATCAGAATCTGTATAATAATACCATAAATATGAAAGAATAACTCAATCACTATCTTTATATCCAACGGCTTTTACATTTACTATAACAGGATCAGTAGAAATATCTACTGCTTGAACATTTAAAGAAGATATAGTAGGTAAAATATTTTTTACTTGAACATAAGTTTCAGTAGAGTCTATTTTGTTATTTTTTCAACTTTTCACACTTAATTTTATAGGAAAACATCAGATTTCATCAAACTTTCTAGTTAATGAATAATTTGAAGAAAGATTATCTTGCCCTACTTTCCATGAGTAAGTAAGTCAAGATTTATTTCAATCAATATTTATACTATTTTCTCAAGAAAGTTTTACACTATTTATTCTATCTACTACATATGCTCATTTTCAGTCACATCAGTTTTCATCAAAAGCAATAGTAAATCAGTTTTCATAAGTTACATCTATCAAAGCAAGAGGGTAATCTGAGTTTGATACATAAACTTTTTTAGTAAAATAATTAGTATTTCAGTCTTTATCATTTACTTCAAGTTTTACACTAAAAATTCAACTTTTTTTAAAATAATGAGTTACACTACTATCAGCTAATCATTCTATATTTCAATCTCAAAAATCCCATTTATAAAATTTTGCTTCACTTGAATTTCAAATAAATTTTATATAAGAATCTTTCACAATAGCTAATGGGTAAGCATCAAAATCAACAGATAAAATTGATTTAACTCAAACTTTAGATTTTTTTACAGATTTTATTCAATCAGGATCAGTTACTTCTAAAACCACACTATGATTTCAAATTGAATCAAAAGTATAATATCATATAGCTCAGTTATAAGCGGGATTTTCTAATTCAACCTTTTGTCAATCTATTTCCCAAGAATACTCAAGTTTTCAATCATCTGTATAATCCTCATCATAACTCTTTGTCGCATCAAGAAACACTCTATTTGGTTTATTACTTTTAGGTATATTATAAACAAAATTAGCAACAGGAGCCCTTGAATTTATATATATAATTTTATTATCATCATCCGTTTCTCATGAAGGACTTGTTACTCTAAGTTTTACATTGAATTTTCATTTTCTAATGAAATCATAAGTCAATAATACTCAAGATTTTTCTAAAACAGTCTCATTATTATCTATATCTACTATTTGCCAATTATAACTTGCATTTTTATCAAATATTGATGAATTAGCTGAAAAAGTAAATCTATTTCAAATATATCATTGTTCTTGAGATGCTTTTATTTTAGCAACAGGAGTATTTATTGAAATTGTAAACTTTCTTTCAACTTCATATCATTCATTTGTTTTCAATTTTAATGAAACTCAATAAGTTCATTTTGTAGCATATTTAACTCTTTCCATTTTTGGGGATCAATCATAAGATTTTTTTACTCAATTTCAAAAATCCCAAGTAGTTTTTAAAAACTTTGTTCCTGCAGTTGGAATAGATGATGTAGCATCAAAAATTAATCAATAACTTCATTCATCAGGACTAAATTTTAATACATCATCACTTCATAATGTTTTGTCATTTACATATATATTTACATTAGCAACTTTTTGTTTTACTTCAATATCAGCTCTTGATCTAAAAGGTAAAACATCAATATACTGAGCATTATTTCTATGATCAGATAACACATCTAAGAAAACACTAAACTTACCTTCACTTGACAATGTATAATTTATAGATAATCATCTTCATATGATTTTTTTTGTTCAAGAATTATCTATCCGCCAAATATAATTATTTTTAGGGATTATAGTTCATGAAGGGTCAATTACACTAGCTCTTAGCGTAACGTTTAAAGGTGCATTTCAAGATTTAGGACTTGCTTCAATATTTCATTTGATTTTTTGGATTGATGTAGCATATAAAAAGTTTTCTATGGCATTAACTAAATCCATATAAACTAATTCATTACTTGTTTTTAATCATTTTTGAATAGCTGATTGTAAGTCTGTTAAATATTTTTTATTATTTAAATTATCTGGTAAATAATTATATCAGGTAATAGCATATTTATTTATGTTATTTAACACAGTTGAATTAAGTGTACCATTAACCTCAAAATCCTGTTTTAAACTCAAATATTGCTCAGAAATTTTATATCAAAATTCATTAAAAGTTCAAATATTTACATCCCTTAACTCATTATAATCATCTGCTCTGCTTTTATCTAGAGCAAAAGTATTATAATTAAAGAAAATACTTGATATAAAAATTATAAACAAAAAAGATATAAATTTCTTAAACATAAGGTATATTAAAATATTATTTCTAAATAAATATACCATATATTTGAAATTTAAGCAAAAAATGAAGGCATTTTTTACATACAATAATTACAGTCTTTATATTTTTCTTTAAAATCTTTTACAAGTGACCAAAAAATATTTTCAACATATTCCGGCATAAGTTTTTCATTTGTCCGAACAATATCTTTTTTTATTTTATTTCTCATCGTATTTTCTCATACAGGACATGAACAAGGGGAATAAGGGATTTTTTTATTTATAACAAAATTTAAAATATCTTTTTCTCTAATATATGATAAAGGTCTTATAAAAGTTATATCTCATTTAGTCATTTTATTTACTGGTGGCATAATTTTTAACTTTCTTCAGGTAATCATATTCATCATAGTTGTGACTACTATATCATCCATATGATGTCAAAGAGCTATTTTTGTGGCATTATATTTTTTACACAATTTCATCATAGCAATTCTTCTTGCATAAGCACACCGTTGACAACTTTGTCAAATTCAATCATTAAGCTTTGAATCTTCTGGTAAGTTTATATTGATTTTTTCAAGACTTATTCACAAATTATCTTCAAAATATTTTCTTTTTTCTTCAAATTCTATATCACAATTTATTAAAAATTCTTTAAAAATATAAACTCATTTTATAGTAAATTTATTTTTTAAGGTCTTTCTTATTTCATTTAATATATATCATAAAAACATACTATCTTTTCATCAAGAAATTCACACTAAAACAGTATCTCAATCTCAAAGCATCTCAAAATCATAAATAGCTCTTCTAACTAATCTTTTTAGTCTTTCTTCCAAATTATTAGAGTTATAAAAATAAAATTATTATTTTAAATTAAGTTTCTTAATTTCTTCTTCAACCTCATTTTCTATATCTTTTTGAATAATTATTTGATTCAATAATTTTCTTCTATTTTTTGATTCTTTATTATCTTTTTTTACCTTTAAATAAACTTGTGACATAGGTAACAAAAAAAATATAAGAATAAATACTAGTAAACAAGAAATCACTACCATGATAATAAGTAAAAATGAATTATCAATCAATCTTAATTTTGAAATAATTTCATTAAAGGATAATATTTTTGTATATAACATAAGTAAAAAATAAGAAAATTTAAAAATTTTAAACATTATATAAAATAAAATAAAAAGTTCAATAATTATTTGGAAATTAATATTATATGATTATAATAAAAAACATCTGTTTTAAGGTGGCACGGGGCTTAAATTTTTCCTTACACCAAAATTTTGTAAAGAAATTCTTAGTAGTTATTTGGCGGTAGAACTTCATACAAATATGATTTTTTCGAACCATCTAGCGGATTTCTTTAATTCCTACTTTATTGAAGGAATACAAAATTAGCTTTTCTGACCTTAAAATGGATACTTTAAAACAATAATAAGAAATAAAATGTTACTTACAGAAGAACAAATAAATATCTTAAAATGAAAATGAATAAAAGTTCCATATGTTAATGATACTTGCATATGATGTAGTGCTTGTGTTGCAATATCTCCAGATGTATTTACTTTAAATGAAGAATGAAAATCAGTAGTTTTGTCTAGAGATTCATATGAATGATTATCAGTAGAGGATTCAATTATGGCGTGTCCAGTTGATTGTATTAGCTGGGTAGAATAATAAAATATTGTTAATAAATATATAAAAAGCTTATCAATTCAAAAATCTTTTTGAAATACAAAAAATAAAAAGATAATAACAAAGGTTATTATCTTTTTTTAGTTTAAATAACATTAATTAATAATCTTTATTGTCATGCTATCCTCAAGAATATTATGATTACTAAATTCTATTTTTAATTTTACTTCATAAGTTCAAGCTTTATCAAAATAGTGAGTAGGGTTAGCTTCTGTAGAAGTTTCTCAATCTCAAAAATTCCAAAAATAAGATACAATTTGTCATTCTGAATTTGCTGAAGAAAAATCAATTCATTGACTTATAGGAGCAACTTTCATACTTGCTTCTATTTTTGCCAATTGAGGTTTAGCTTTTAAAACTATGTTTTTTGTTATACTATAACTATTTCAAGAACTAGTTATAGCAGTTAATTTAATTGTATAAGTTCATGGTATAGTGTACTTATGTCATTGATTTACTGCATCTCTTTCCTCAGGGGCAGTTCCATCTCAGTAATCATAAATAAACTTCACAATATTTTCATTTTTTATTTGACTTTTAGAAGCATCAAATTTTATAACTACAGGTACATATTTTTCCTCTGATGGATTTATTTCTAAATCAAGTAAAATATCTTTTTTTACTGAGTCAATATAAATTGTATCAGTTAATTCCTTTAAATTAGAATTTTTTAAATTTTTAAATACATATTTTACAGTAATTTTTACTTTTCATTCATATTCAATTTTATAATTAAATATATCTCAAGATATTTCTTCTCAATTTCCATTTACTTCCCATGTAACCTTTTGTAAAGAGTCAAAAACATTATCAGTTTTTACTAATCTTGCATCAAAACTAACTGTTGTTGGTATAGGTAAATCTTGTATATAATATATATTGTTTTCGTATCTTGGATTAAGTTTAGTTTCTCAATTATAAGTACTTAGTGTATTTTTTATTTTAGTTTCTTTTTGTAGTATAATAGTTTTCTTAATTTCTTTAGTTTTTCCATAACTATCAACAAGTATAACTTTTATTTCTTTCTCTCAATAACTTTTGAAAGAATACTTTATCTTTGAAGAATCTTCTTCTTTTCATATTTCATTTGTTAAGGTTCTTTCGTATCAATCTATAGACCATTTAAATTTTTCAATAAATCAATCTCAATCTCATGATTCTATATTAAATATAGAAAATTCATATGTTAAATCATTATCAAGCATTGTCTCTTTTATTTCTCAAGAGATTCATCACTCATCTTGGCCAACTATCAAAAAAACTTTATCAAGAGTAGTGTTAGTTTTTCACACTTTTCTTATATATAATCAAACCAAGGTATCTTTAAAAATTATCTTTGATGGAATAAATTTACTTCATACAAGTACAGGTGAAGTAAAATCATCTCACATATACCATTCAGGTTTTCATATTTCTTCTATATCTGTTGCATCAAATTCGACTTTTTTTCATCAACTATTTGTTTTTGTTTCAATTACTTTTACAAGATTTTTTACTCATATTGAGGGAATATTAGGGATATCTTCATTTATAATTTTTCAATCAACTTGTTTTTTCTCAACAGTCACTTTTAATATATAACTTCTCTTTTCTTTAAATGTTTTAATTACAGTTGGAGTTATTTCTTCAGATTGACTTCCATCTCAAAAATTCCACGTATATTTCAAAATTTTGTATCAATTTGCTTCTTGATTTTTTTGATAATATGTTAAATCAAATTTTATATCAACAGGTCATATCAAATTACCATAATCACTAGTTTTTATCAATGAATCACTTTTTGAGTACAAATCAGGTAATAGAAGTTTAGTATTATCATACAATTGTATTTCTCAATAAGACATTTCTTCCCAATTTGGAAGTGATCATATTTTTTTACTTACAGCAAGCCATAAAGTTCAAGAAAAAAACATTAAAAATAGAAGTAAAAATGATATTATTCATAATACAATTCTCTTTTTCTTCAAATCTTTTTTTGTGAGTAAAAATTTAGTTCAAACAAATACAAATAAAATAATCTCAATTATCAAAACTAAAGAGAAAACTATTTTTACTATAGTTCATATAAAAGAGTTTATATTATTTAAACTGATTCATAATGAATTAAAAAAAGTTACATCTTGTACACTTTTAGCATTTATAACAACAAAAGTAATTCAAGCAGCTCATAATATAAAAAGTATTATGCTTATAGCTCAAATAAATGTCATAAGATTACCAACAGAAGGATTATTTCATGCTTTAGGTATTATTGTCATTGTAATTTTTTCTCATAAATTTTCAGGAATTGTTGTTATATTTACATTATAATCTTTATTATCAAACTTATATTTTCAAATTCATTCTTGAGGTTTTTTGAAATCAGAACCAATTTTTACTATTGATTTAATTTGAATTAATATATTTGAATATAAAGGATAGGTTATTAGTTTTTCATCAACTTCGATATCTCACTTTTTAAAAACAACTTTTACGTTATCAACTTCAGGAGTAATTATTACAGATTCATATTCATTATTTAGATAAATTTTTATTATATCATCAAAAGAATTTATATTTATACTAAAAATCTCTTTTTTTGGAGGTTCGGAAGGGGAATTTAATATACTTTCAAGAATATTATCACTATTAATATTTTGCAGTTCTTTATTTGAAGAAGTTTCATTAATAATACTTCAATTTAAAGGATTTTGACTTTCATTTGTCTGTGAATTAGCTTTTTGTTCACTAGAATTTCAGTCTAAAATTTTATCTAATACTTCTTCGTTGTTTTGTCATGAATTTGTATTATTTTCATTCATAATTGAATAATTTATTTAATTTAAAATAATTTAAAACAATTATAACATAAAAATACTAAATTTTCCAAGAAAAAGTAATATTTTTACATTTAGAATATAAGAAACTAGATTATTTATAGTTTGTCAATTCAAATTTACTAAAAACTTTTTGAAAAATTAAATAAAAAAAGATAATTATAAAGAATTTAGAATTTAGAATTTAGAATTTAGAATTTAGAA
>JAQUWS010000009.1:0-13775 GCA_028692735.1 Candidatus Altimarinota bacterium | reverse complement strand
GACTTGTTTCGGAATCATAAAAAGCAAATTATTCCTTATTAAAAAATTTTACTTTCTAGCAAACATCTATGAAAAACAAGAATTTAGCATATATAATTCAGAATATAGAATTAAAACAAAAATCTCTAAATCCTAAATTCTACCAACTATCAACTAGTAAAACAAAAGCCTTCACCCTAGTAGAACTAATAGTAGTAATAGTAATACTAGCAATTTTGTGAACTATAGCATTTATAAGTTTCCAAGGCTACTCTAGAAATTCAAGAGACTCAGTAAGAATAGCGGATATAAATAGTGCCAAAAAAAGCCTAGAAATATTTATAACAAAAGCATGATTTTATCCAACCCCAGATAACGCAACAAATATAACATATAGCTGAGCAATAGTTTGGACAGAAGGGACTCTATGATTAAATGTAACAAAAAACATACAAAGCTTAAACAAAGTGATAACAGATCCACTAACATCAAATGAATACACATACAGTATAACAAGTAGTAAAACAGAATATCAGATATGAGCGATAAGTGAATGATGATGATTAACAAACAATACTATAACAAACAATGTATATGCAGCAGATTTAAGTAAATCATCTGCAGTAGCATATATAAGCTGAAATTATAATGAAAAATTTACAAAAGTGAATACTTGAACTACAAGTTGGATACTAGCCCAACCAAGCATAATCTCAACAGATAAGACAACAAGTACAGACTTAGCAAATATACTATCAAACAAAAAATTAGCATACAATAACTACTGAAACTATCCTTCATCATACAACACTCCATGAACACAAAGTTGATGATTTAACTACACAAACTGAAATACAGTAATATATTCTTGAACAACAGAGTCATTATTAAATTACTCAAATAAAGTAACATTTCTGACAAACCTTAAAAATACATATAGTGGAACAGTATTACAAACAGAACCATTATACCAAGAAGTAATGAAAATAGACACAAATATAAATCCAGATCAAGCAGTAGACTTAGTAAGTGACTATATGATAAATAATGTATGATGAATAAAATACTGAAACACAACAAAACTAGATAAAAAATGGAGAGAATTAGATCCAAATTGCCAAATAGATGATATAATAGTTTGAAATCAAGTATGGGCTTGATGTAACTCTACACTATGAAACTGAGTAGAACGGTGAAAAAAATACGATTGAACAGATTGAGTTATAGCAACATGAACATGATGTTATAATTATGATTGAGTACTTAATTCATCAAGTTGTCCTATATGATCACCTAATATGGCAAGTAATACAAGTGCAAAAGTATATTTTGATGCTATGCAACCAGATTGAACAAATCAATATGGTGATAGTGAATTTGATACAATATGGTGAAAGTTTTATACTTGGGTAAATGCAGGTTGAGCATGTCCTACTTGATGGCATTTACCAAGTGATAAAGAATGGGAAAATTTAGAAACAATATTAAATTGATGAGTTAATTGTAGAAATCTAACAGATTGACGGTATTGTGATGGGCTTTGATGGAAAACAAATGTATCATATAATCCAGATAAAAAACTTGCTGAATTATTAAAAATTCCGTTATCAGGTTATTGTGATTATGACAGGAATACTTTTTTTTACCGTGGGCATAATGCTAATTTATGGTCTAGTACTTCTAATATTAATAATGCTTATAGAAGGTATTTACGTTATACTTATTCAAGTATAAATCGTAATAATCTTGACAAATTATATGGATTTAGTGTTCGTTGTATAAAAGATTAACAGAAATAAAACAAAAATAAAAAACCTCCAAAAAATTAATTTTTTGGAGGTTTTTTGTAAAACCAGCCTAAACCCTAATCTTAGTACTAGGATTATTTCAAGAGGACTCAGGTCACATAAATAGTGGATTTCAAGCAGTAGAATTTAAATCTATATTATTATCTTTTGCAAAGTTATTTAAAGCCTTTTCTATATCTTCAGCATTTAAAACTATATCTCAGTCATCAATATTCATTTGTTCAATTCTGATATTGTTTTTTACGCTATATATAGCTTTAACTATCTTAAACTCTAAGTTATTTATAAGAGTATCAAACTTCTCAAAAGCTTTCTCTTTATAAACAACAAGTGGATTTCTTTGAGCAAATCATTCAAAAGCAACTTCTTCTCTTAGACGACTCATAGAATCTATATGATTCATCCATAACTCATCTATA
Organism: Candidatus Altimarinota bacterium; assembly: GCA_028692735.1. Taxonomy (GTDB): domain Bacteria; phylum Patescibacteriota; class Gracilibacteria; order BD1-5; family UBA6164; genus Altimarinus. Next base: position 11,569 of record JAQUWS010000009.1, on the reverse strand, counting down.
CTTTGTAAAACGATTTTTCTTTCAATATCATAAAATTGTTCTTCTTCAAAGTTTTCGGTCTTTATCTTATCAAGTTCTAGAGAAGCCATATTACTTACATATGATTTCATTTCTTCTTTGTTGTTTATTCAGTTTATATCATCAAGCTCAACAGTATCATTTATTAAATCAATTCAAACAAACTCATTAACTTCATTTTTTAATTTTTCTCTATCCCAAGAGTCAACACTATCAGGTAATACACTTTCTATAACTTTAGCTAATTGATTTGAAATAGATGTTTTTATATAATCATCTATATTTTCAGATTCCAAGATTTTATTTCTTCTACCATAAATTATTTCTCTATGTTTATTTATAACATCATCATACTCAAGTACATGTTTTCTTATATCAAAATTATGTCATTCAACTTGTTTTTGAACCGAAGTAACTTTTTTTGTAAGCATAGAACTTTGAGTTAATGGTTCTTCATCTGGTAGGGAAGCAAACATAGGTGAGTTAAATATTCAAAATAATTTATCTCAACCAAAGATTCTCATTATATCATCATTTGGAGAAATTAAAAATTGAGTAATTCAAGGATCTCATTGTCTTCAAGCTCTTCATCTTAACTGATTATCAATTCTTCTAGTTTCATGTTTTTCAGTTCATATGATACAAAGTCAACCAAGATCTACAACTCATTCACCAAGCTTGATATCAGTTCATCTTCAAGCCATATTTGTAGCTATTGTAACTGATCATTTTTCTCAAGCTTTTGCAATTATTTCAGCTTCTTTTTCATGATGCTTAGCATTTAGTACATTATGAGGTATATTTTCATCTTTCAATCTTTGACTTAGGTATTCTGATTTATCAACAGAGACAGTTCAAACAAGCATAGGTTGTCATTTTTCATTTAATTCTTTTATCATTTTTACAACAAAATCAAATTTTCATTTTTCATTTTTGAAAAGTAAATCTGGTCTATCTTCTCTTATAACAGGTCTATTTGTAGGAATTACAAGTGTTTCAAGAGCATAAACTTTATAAAATTCTTCCTCTTCAGTTTTAGCGGTTCAAGTCATACCTGATAATTTCCAATACATCCTAAAATAATTTTGAAAAGTAATTGACGCCAAAGTCTTACTTTCTCTTTGTATCTCAACTTTTTCTTTTGCTTCCAAAGCTTGATGTAATCAGTCACTATATCTTCTTCATGGTAATACTCTTCAAGTATGTTCATCAACTATCATAACCTCATCGTTCATAACTATATAATCTTTATCTTTTTTATAGACAGCATGAGCTCTCAAAGCATTTTCAATATGATGTATATCGTTGAAATGCGCTCAGATATATATATTTTCTATTTTCAACATCTCTTCAATTTTCTTGATTCAATCTTCTGTCAATGTTGCTGATTTTTGTTTTTCATCTATTTTATAATGAGTCTTATCTTCAAGAAGTTTAGCAAGTTCTGCAAATCTTAAATATTTACTTGTAGGTTCATTATCAGGCATAGATATGATAAGTGGAGTTCTAGCTTCATCTATCAAAATCGAGTCAACTTCATCTATGATAGCAAAGAAAAGTGGTCAAATAGCCTGATTTTCTTTAGTTGCAACCATATTGTCTCTAAGATAATCAAAACCAAGTTCATTATTTGTTGCATAAACTATATCACTATTATAAGCTTCTTTTTTATCTCTTTTTCATTGATTATGAGTTATAACTCATACTTTTAATCACAAAGCATTATAAAGAATTCACATTTCTTCAGAATCTCTTCTAGCAAGATAATCATTTACAGTAACTATATGAACAGGATTTCAAGTTAGAGCATTTAAGTAAGCAGGAATTGTAGCAACAAGAGTTTTTCATTCTCAAGTTTTCATTTCTGCTATATTTCATTCATGAATTGCAAGTCAACCTATGATTTGTACATCATAAGGAATCATATTCCAAGTTAAACTTTTTCAACTAGGAAGCTCAAACGTCTGTCAGTTAATAAGTTTTGTAGCTTGTTTAACTAAAGCAATAGCTTCAACTTTGATATCATCTAAGATTTGTCTTATTTTTTTACTATCTTCTTCTTTTTTGAAGTCAAGTCATTCAAACTTTTTCTTAAACTCTTCTGTTTTAGACTTTAAATCATCCAAAGTCAGATGTTTAAACTTTTTTTCTTTTTCTTTTACTTGTTCAAGTATTTTTTTGTATCTATTTATTTTCTTCTCATCAGGATCTCAAAAAACAGATTTAATTAAATTTTCTAACATAATTGTAATTTTAAAAATATATCATATAAACTTCAAGATTATATTCAAAAAAACAAGTTTTTCAAAATATTTATTTAGAAAATAAATTTTAAATAAGAAAAAATAATATTAATAAATAAACAAAAATAATTCAATATAATTTAGGCTTATTTTTTTGTCATTCATGGATTGACTATGAATCTCTCCGGGAAATATATATGCTGTTTTATGTATACAAAAAATTTACAAATACAAAAAAAACAGAATATATTTTTTACATTCTACTTTTTAGTAATTTATATATTTTTAAGGTATACTTTAATCTTTCATCTTTAGTCTTTTTTCTTTTTTCTTCATTATTTACTTTCAAGTTCACTTACTCTATTTTTTAATTCTTCAAGTATATTTAAGTTATTAAATAAAACTTGAGTTTTTTTTACAAATTTATAAACTATAAAATAATTACTATTTTTAAAAATAATATGATATCTTATTTATCTTGAAAAGTTATTGATTTAGATTCCTGAAAATGTACAATTTTGTTAAATACATGAATTTGATATGAAATAAATATTAATGACATAACATACTCAAAATTATTACTATGAGAAAATAATAGTTTATATATATTTCATAATATAACTGAAAATTCGCAAAGTCTATATGGTTTTTTGACAAAAGAAGAAAAAAATATGTTTTTAGAATTTACAAAGGTTTCTTGAGTATGATGAAGATCTGGATTAAATCTATTAGATTTATGAATATGAAATATAATCAATGCAGTGATAAATGATGATGTGGCTTTTTTTGCTCAAGCAAAGTGAATTTGAAAAAAAACAGCAGAAAAGATATTTTTAGAAATAAAAGATAAAGATTTTATAAATAATTCAACTAAAAATAATCTAGTTACTGAAGTAAATACTAAAATACAAAAAGATAATAAAGAAAAACAAATAAAAGCAAGCTTAGTTAGTATATGATATGATTCATTTATTATTGACGATATCTTAAAAAATTTACCACATGATTTAAATGAAATTTGAGAAATAATACAATATGTTGTAAAAAATATAAAATAAAAAAACTAAATCAATTGATTTAGTTTTTTTATTTTATATTTTCATATAATTACTCAGCAGCTGGAGTTTCAGTTCCACCAATTGTTTCAGCAGTTCCATCTGTAGTAGTTCCCATATCAGCAGGAGTATCAGTAGGAGCTTCCATATCAACAGCAGGAGCATCAGCTGGAGCTTCCATATCAGTAGGAGTATCAACAGGAGCATCAACAGGAGCATCAACAGCTGGAGTTTCTTCAGTAGGAGTTTCTTTATTACAAGAAGCTAAAGATAAAGCTAAAATTAAAGCTAAACTTAAACTTAATAATTTTTTCATATTTTTATTTCGTTAATAATAAATAAATTCAAGTATCCTAATTATAACAAAAAAAAAGGAATTACAAATTTTTTTATAAAACAGATTTGACATAATTACAAAATATTTTATTATTAAATTTAATAATAAAATATTTTGTAATGATTGATGTTATATGACATGATTACAGATAAATTGAGAATTTATAGATTCAAATTGATTAGTATTAGGAAAAGATGATAGAGATAAGATACTTGATACCATATGAGAACTACCTATAAATGAACATATAAAAGAAATACAAGAATCAGTAGCACAGTCAACAATTACAATTATTTCAGCTGAAACAGGATCATGAAAAACAACTCAAGTTCCAAAAATGATTATGAATATGTGAAATATAGTTGTTGTTGAACCAAGGGTTATAGCAGCTATTTGAGCAGCAAAAAGAGTTTCAAGAGAATTATTAACAACAACATTAAATCAAATTCATTCCATATGAAATAATATTTGATATCAAACATGAAGATGAAAAAGATTTAGTAATCAATCAGGTATTATATACTGAACAGATTGATATCAATTATTAAATCAATTTGTATGATGAATAAATCCAGATGTACTTATTATAGATGAAGTTCATACTTTTAGTGTAGCAACTGAGTTTTTAATAGCACAAGTGAAAAAACTTATGCAAGAAACAAGTACAAAAATTAAATTGATTCTTATGTCAGCAACAATAGATACAAAATTATTATCAAAATTTTTTCAAGAAATTGAAAAAAATATCCCTGTTTTAAAGATACCTTGAAGGACATTCCCAGTTGAAAAAGAATTTAGAAATTGAGAAAAATTTATCCCAAGTATTCTTGAATTAGCAACAAAGAAAAACAACATATTAGTATTTGTAGAATGAAAAAAACAAATAGAAAGTGTGATTTGAGAATTAAGTAAAAGTTTACCAGATTATGATATTTTTCCACTTCACAGTGAATTACCAATAGAAGAACAAACAAAATTATTAAATTATTCTTGAAACCCTACGATAATAGTAGCAACAAATATTGCTCAAGAGAGTATTACAGTAGATTATATAAATGCAGTTGTAGATAACTGATTTTGCAAAGTATTAAAAGTAAATTCAGTAGGAGTTCCAGAACTTTTTAAAGAACCTATATCAAAAGCTGATAGTTTACAAAGAGCATGAAGAGCAGGGAGGGTAATGCCATGAAAATACATAAGAGCAAATGATATACCTTTTGAAGATTTAAATGATTATCCGACATGAGAAATAGAAAACTTAACTCTTGAAAGATATGTGCTTATTTCTCTTGCTTCTTGATTTGACCCATTAAAAGAGATAAAAACATGAAAAAATATATTTATACATAATCCAAATAGGCATTTACTAGAATTAACATATAAGAATTTAAGAAAATTAAAAGCAATTGATAAAGATAATCAGGTTACAGAAATATGAAATATATTATTAAGTTATCCACTAGACCCAAAATTATCAATAATGTTACTTAATTGAGTAAAAAGAAATTGTTCTTGAAATATTATAGAAATAGTATCTATAATTAATCATAATTGATTTATATGAAAAACCGAAGAATGGAAAAACTTTGTATCAAAAAAAAGTAAAAAAGATTCTGACTTACTTGCATTAACTGAGTTTCTTAAGATTGTATCATCAGAAAAAACTCTAAGTAAAAGTATAGTAAGTAAATTAAAAAAATTAAGTATAAATCAAACAGAATTGAAAATTTATCAATGAATAAAAAAAATCTGAGAGATAATAGATAATTTACTTTTAAAATTTGAAAGAGAAAAACAAAATAATTTAGAGCAATTTGACTTATTTGAAATCATAAAAATTAAAAAATTAGCTCAAATATTAGAGAAAAATATAAAAGAAAATCCAATTATTGATATAAAAGTAGAAAATGAAATAAAAGAAATACTTAAATTATCAAGAGAATTAATAGAAAAAATAAAAAAATGAGAAATAAAAGAAATTGATAAAAATTTTATAGACACATTAATTAATTTAAAAAAGAATTACAAGTTATTTGAAATAGTTGATTTGACATGATTATGAGTAAAAACAAGAAGAGTTTATGAAATTCTAAATACAATAGGAACATTAAAAGATAGATTAGATGAACAATGAGTGTGAATAAATTATAGTGATAATATTGATGATATTATCATGTGTCTTATGTCTTGACTTTGAGAGGACTTATATATATGGGATAGAAAAACAAAGATGTTTTATAATAATAAAAAATGATGATTTCAATTACCAAAAAGCTCTGTTATAGAAAATATAAATATAAATGATTATTATATATGATCACCATTTATTATATGATCTACTGATGAAAACTTAATGCCATTACTTTTTTATATAACTAGAGTAAGTGATTTTCATATAAAGGAAGCTATAACAGAAAATGAAGAAATGTTTAAATGAATTGAATTTCATGAGAAAAATGAGGATTTAAAAGATAATACAATGAAATATCTAGTGAAGGATTCATTAAAACTAAGTCTTTCAGACCTTGCTTCTGAAATAGTTAATCAATGAAATTTAGAAGATATTTTATCATTTCATTGGCTACCAGATTTCTTAATACAAAACAATAAATCTATAAAAAAATATATAAGAACAAAAAGAGATTGAGAATTTAATGTTTGTATATTTAAAAAATTATTAACAATTTTTACTTGAGATTTAGTAAAAAAATTTGATGTAGTTAAAATACAGAAAACCTTAAATGATTATATCTATAATGAAACTTTATTAAATACTTTTTTAGAATCTGAAGATAATAAAGTTAAAGAATTTTTAGAAAATCCATATAAGAAAGAATATAGTTTTGAATTGGATATACTAAGTCTTAAATTATCAGAGAAACAAAAAGAGTTTTTAGATAAGTTAAAAAAAGTAAAAGTAAGAAATATACAAGTAAGAGGAAAGAGTTTTGATTATATGAAGGATTGAGATAATTCACAAGAAATAGAAAAAATTTGAAAATGAGTTAGTGAAAAGAAACAAAAAAGTTTAGAAAAAAGAATAAAAAAACAAGAATTCTATGAAAAAATCAGAGAATTAAAAGATAAATTAAAAGAAAAAGAAATAGATGGAAATATATTTATAGAACAGATTATACAATTAGAAGAAAAATATTGAATAGTTGTAAAAAATATTGAAGATATTTTCATAAATATACAAATTGAAAACAAAATAGAAGAGGATAAAGAAGGAAATACAATGGCTCAATTTCGTTATAAAAAGAAACTTTTAAGAAAATTAGCAAGATTAAGAAGTTGGGATGATGAAAACTATAATAGAAAATTACAAGAATTATACATAGAATTTTGAGTACAATCACTAGATGAAAAAAGGGAAGAATTAACAAAAAAACAATTATTAGTTAAATTAGAAAAAGCTAGAAGAGATATCAAAAAACTACTTTCACAAGCAAGAAAAGAAAATATAAACATAAAATCAATTGAAAGTAATAAAAAACGTATCTTAACTGAATATTGAATTAAAGAAGAACAATATGAAAATTATATCAAAGAAGAAAATGCTAGAAGATTATTAATATCAAAAGTATATAAAGAAATAAAGCAGATTTTGAATTTACCAGAAAATATAAATTTACCAGAAGAAGATAAATTAAAATTAAAAAATGAAATACTAGAAAAAAATGGATTAAGATATCTAATTTGAAAGGAGAGAAAAGTTAAAGAAGAAAAATATATATGACCACTAAAACCAAGAGACAAAACTTGAAAATTGTCTAGAAAAAGAAAAAAGAAATTAAAAAACTAATACTTTATAATTTAAAAATTTTATGATAACAAGTTGAAAATGATATGTAGATATGCTTGATTTTGAAGAAGAAAAAACTATAAAAAAATATAAACAAGAAGAAAAAAATGATATTTTATCAGTTATGGCATATGTTTCAATAATTGATTTAATCTGTTCCGTTTATAATAGTCTTGTAGAAACATCTATAAGAAATATTTCAAAAATAATTAAAAAAAAAGTAGATATATTTTGATTAGATATTAAAGAAGCCAATAAGAAATTCAAAGAAATAATAGCATTCAAAGATGACTTGATAAAAAGATTTAAAAATAGGGAAGATGTTAATATAGAATTTATAGAAGAAACTATACTAGTAATGGAGAAATCTTTAGAAGAATATCACTTAGTAAAAATATGAGAAAAAGTATTATCATCACATTTTAATAAAATATCAATAAATGAATATATAAGATTATTTGAAAAGCATATTGTATGATATGATACTAATATAGATTGAGAAGTAAATACTACAAAAAATACTATTAAGTTTCTTATAGACAACATATTATTTTCAAAACTCGACTTAGAAAAATCTTATACTGATTTATGAGAAGTTAAAGAAGAAAACCTAAATAAAGAAAACAAGATTAAGGAATTACAAAAAGAAATAGATGATTTGAAAAAACAGATAAAATCAACAAATAGAGAAAAATGAAGAATGTGAGAATTAGTTACAGAAAAGGAAAGTACTATAAAAAGGTTAGAAGCAAGAATAGCATTACTAGAAAGAGAATTAAGAAGTGTTAAAAAAGAGCTTGAAGAAACTAATAATTCATTTATTGAAAATACAAGAGAAAATAATACAGATTTATGAGATGTAGAAGCTGCTGAAATATTATTAACAGAATTAGAACAAAAAAATAGAGTATTAAAAGAAGAAAATGAATGATTAAATAATGAATTATTAGCAGAAAAAATTAAAAACAATAGTTTAGAGCAAACTCTAAATGGATTTTCCCAAACACAAAATTTCTTATACAGTTGTGAATTAAAGAAAGAAAAATGTTCTCTATGAGATATGTTAAAATATCTAACAATAAAAGATTTTCCAAGTATTTATAAACAAAAATTAGTTTGAATAATTCTTGATTTTTTAGATGATTTACTTATGAATTCATCAAAAACAGCATCATCTGCAAGAAATTGAAACCCTTGAGCTGGTTCTGGAACATATGCAAATTTATTTTTAAATCCACTTATAAATTTTATCAAAGAAAAGTGAAAAAATCAATTAAGTTCTCAGATGTTTTTAGAATATATCTGATCAATAAATTGGAAAAATATATATAATGAACTTCCAGAAGCAAATTATTCAGATAAAAAGTGAGTGATACATGAAAGAGTATTTGATAAATTAGAAAAAGGCACTTATAAAAATATATTTGAAGCTTTATACGAATTATCTTCTAGTCTAATGGAAATCAAAAAATGATGAGTTCATTTAGTTGCTTTAAGTAATAATATAAAAAGTTTTATTGATTGAAGAAAAGATGTTTTAGAAAGAAGATTTAGAGAGGTGTTTTTAGAAATTTTAAATAATAAATAAATTACATATATACAAAAAATAAATAAATTACATATATACAAAAAATAAAGTCAATTCAAAAATACTAAAAACTTTTTGAAAAATAAAAAAATAAAAGATAATAACAAAAGTTGTTGTCTTTTTTAGTTTGAAAAAAAATTTAAATAAAAAATACAAAAAATTATAACAAACATACTTAGCCTGTCATTCCGGACTTGTTCCGGAATCATTAAAATAAATTATTCCTTATTAAAAAAATTTATTTTTTAACACAACCTCATGAAAAACAATAATTTAGAATATAGAATGCAGAATATAGGACTTAAACAAAAACTTCTATGCCCTAAATTCTACCAACTACCAATTAGTAAAACCACAGGTTTTACTTTAGTAGAACTAATAGTAGTAATAGTAATCCTAGCAATACTATGAACTATAGCGTTTATAAGCTTCCAAGGCTACTCAAGAAACTCAAGAGATTGAGTAAGAATAGCAGATATAAATAGTGTAAAAAAAAGTCTAGAAATATTTATAACAAAAGCATGATTTTATCCTACACCTGACAATGCAACAAATATAACATATAGCTGAGCAACAGTATGGATAGAAGGGACTCTATGATCAAATGTAATAAAAAACATAGAGACTGTAAGTAAAGTGATAACAGATCCACTGACTGCAAATGAATATACTTACAGTATAACAAGCAGTAAAACAGAATACCAAATATGAAGCATCAGTGAATGAGGATGATTAACTGAAAAAATACTAACAAATAAGACTTATGCAGCAGACTTAAGTAAATCATCTGCAGTAGCATATATAAGCTGAAATTATAATGAAAAATTTACAAAAGTGAATACTTGAACTTCAAGCTGGATATTAGCCCAACCAAGCATAATCTCAACAGACAAGATAACAAGTACAGACTTAGCAAATATACTATCAAATAAAAAACTAGCATACAACAGCTACTGAAATATCCCATCATCATACAATACGCCATGAACACAAAGTGGGGGATTTAACTACACAAACTGAAATCCAATAATATTTACATGAACTCTAGAAGAATTACACGATAACAACCAAAGAAAGCTAGATTTTCTGACAAATCTAAAACAAGCTTATACAAGTACAGACCTAGCAACAAATCCAATGTATCAGGATATAATGAGTCAAGATCCAACTTGAGATTCAACATGAGCAATAAACTTAGTAATAAGCTACATAAACTCAAATAAATGAGGAATAAAGTTACAAGAACTAGTATTATTACCAACAAGTTGAACATGAACAACTTGATGATGAACAACATATGAATGTAATTGAAGTCTAATATTGGCAAATGCAAATATTACAAATACATCTTGATTAACATCAAATACTAATTATCAAAATACAAACTCTTCAGGATTATGTTATTACACATGTAAAACAAATTATAGTTGATTGAATTGTGATACATTTAATGATCCATCAATTGCTACTTGTACATCTTTTGGTCAGATAATAACTGCATTAACTACATATTGAGCTTGTGATACCCCAGATATAATAGTTTGTTCATGAACTTGAACATGATATACAATATCAGCATGTAATTTATGAACAAATACAACAGGAACATGAGAAAGTTCTTATTGATACTATTTTCAATGGTGAAATAATCACGGATCATTATGAAATGAAGAAACAACATCAACATTAGTAGATGCTTCAGCTTATTGACCATGAAATTATTATAGTTCAACTATGTTTATCAATTGAAGTTCTTTGTATAGAAATGATTGGACAACTATTCAAAATGACAATTTATGGGGAGATACAACAAATACTAATGAAGCAAGACAATGACCATGTATAAGTTGATATCATGTTCCAAAACTAAATGAGTGGATATGACTTGTTTCATCTTGATGATGGTGAAATGATTGAATAGCTATGAGTACTGCATTATCTCTTCCATTATCATGATATCGTGACTGGTTAGATGGAACAACACAATTGCTTGGAGGCTATGCTACATATTGGTCATCTACTCCTTGATGATTTTTTCAAATGTGGCCTTGATTAATTGGTACTGGGATAAGTGATAAAAAATCTTATTGAGTAAGAATTAGATGTTTTAAAAATTAACTTTATATTTTAACAGAAATCTATGAAAAAATCACTAAGACTTAAATTCTACCAACTACCAACTAGTAAAACCGCAGGTTTTACTTTAGTAGAACTAATAGTAGTAATAGTAATACTAGCAATTTTGTGAACTATAGCTTTTATAAGCTTCCAATGATATTCAAGAAATTCAAGAGATAGTGTAAGAATAGCAGATATAAATAGTGCAAAAAAGAGTCTAGAAATATTTATAACAAAATCATGATTTTACCCGACACCAGACTGAGCTACAAATATAACATATAGCTGAGCCATAGTATGGACAGAAGGTACATTATGAAGCAATGTAACAAAAAACATACAAAGCTTAAACAAAGTGATAACAGATCCTCTGACATCAAATGAATACACATATAGTATAACAAG
>JAQUWS010000056.1 GCA_028692735.1 Candidatus Altimarinota bacterium | reverse complement strand
AATGATGAAAAACGACATCATGAGATGGTCGGTGATGATGATGATGAAGAATAGCAATAAAATATGGAAATGTTGAAGATATGGAATATTTATTAAATCAAATAGATGTGAGTTGACCATGAAGTGCGTGAGAATGAACTTTATATTTAAAAAATATGGTTAGTTGAGATGATTTATTATATATAAAGGGAGATTGAACTTCTTCAAGATATACTGGAGTTTGAAAATGATATACTTCTTACTTATTTGATAAAATTGAAGTTAATAGTTGATCACAATTGTATAAAATATGAACTGAAATTGTTTATGGAAATGAATGCATAAAGTGATGAAGTCCTGTTTGAATAATTGATACAAATATACATTGTTGAGAAGAATCGGGATTTATTTATTATGATTTATCCGTAAAAATAAGGAATTTTGAATTATGAGATAGAAAATATTTGTATGAAATAGATGGTCCTGTTTGATGATGAGAATTTATGCAAAGTTCTACTTGAACAATCAATTGAGATTCTTATTTGACTATGAAAGTTAAATTTCTAAAGAGATGAAGTTATCATATAAAATTTAATTTATATGATTGAAATGATGATGTCTCACTAATAGATAGAACTGTTTTAAAAAATATATCAATAACTAATTAAATCTTTTCTTGTGTTTTAAAGTAGAATTAAAATTTTAATTCTATTTTTTTTATGTAGATAAATTATACATATAAAAAGAGAAAATTTTTTATTTGATTTTTTTCTTATTTGCAATATACTTTGTGATATTTTATCAAAATTTAGTTTTTAAGTTTTGTTTTTTGTTTAAATATTTATTTTAATATATTAATAATATACTAAATGGAAAGTCAAAATACTGAAGCAACTACTGAGGTTCATACTGGTCCACATATTCCAGCTATACAATGAGAACAGGTTTCTTGATATGTAACAAATACTATTATAACTACATCTATATTTTTCTTTATGGTTTTGATTGTTTCTATTATGTGAAATAAAGCATTAAAAAGCGAAAAGAAATCTAGATTGAAATTATTTTTCTTAAATTTTGTTTGATTTTTTGATACTTATTTGACTGATTCTTTTTGAAATAAAAAATTTGCACGTAATTATTACCATATAGTAGTTTGAATATTTTCTATTATATTTTTTTGAAATTTATTTGGTCTTATTATTGATTGGTTAGGTTCTGGAGTTTCAAATAGTATTTTACTATATTTAAGACCAATGAATTCTGATCCTAATACTACTTTTGTATTAGCTATGATAACTATAATTATGTTTCTATGAATTGGAGTTAAAACTCATTGATTTACTTCAACTGCAAAATCATATTGTTTTAACTTTACATGACCAAATATTTGAATGAAACTTATAAATGTTTTTGTTTGATGGTTACATCTTATTTGATTACCTTCAACTTTAACATCTTTGTCTCTAAGACTCTTTTGAAATATTTTTGCTTGAATTGTTCTTATCTGAGTTATAACTTATCTTTGATGAATGATGAGTGAGAGTTTATTTGAGGTTTGAAAATTTTTATCTTTACCTTTTTGGTTCTTTGAAGTGTTTGTAGCATTTATTCAGGCAGTTGTATTTGCTTGATTAATAATTGCTAATTTTAAACAAGCTGCTGAAGAACATCATTAAAAAAGAATTTAGAATATAGAATTTAGGGAATAGATAAAGAAAATTGGCTAATGATTGGGAAATTGAGAATAAATAATTTTGTTCTCAACTCTTAGTTCTTAGTTAACTAAGACAATTTTATAATTTAATTTATTGTAATATGACTGAAACAGCACAAGCTACTACACAAGTTGTACAATTTATACAAGTTTATAAAGAGTTAGCAATGGCTATCGCTATTTGATTATGAGCACTTTGACCATGAATTTGAATAGGTTTAATTGGTAAAGCAGCATTAGAAGCAGTAGGTAGAAATCCTGAAGCAACTTCTAAAATACAATGATTAGCAATCCTTTCAATTGCATTTGCAGAAGCTATTGCTATTTATGCTTTAGTTATTGCTTTCATTATTTGATTCGTAAAAATGTAATAAATAAATAAGTATTTGAAAATAATTACTATTTTTATACTTGTAGTTTATTACTTACCATTTAATACTTGAGAATATGGATTTAAAGTTCGTTACTCCAGAAACTTTTGTTATACAATTTATAATCCTTATGATGGTTATTTGGGTTTTAAATAAATTTATTTTTAAACCTTATTTAGCTTATTTGGATGAAATGGATGTAAAACAAAAAAAATTGGAAAAAGATTATAAAAATATAGATAGTCTGATTAAAGATGCTGAAGAAAAAAAAGAAGTTATTTTAAAAGAAGCTAGAAAAAAATGAGATGAAATTATTAGTGAGGCAGAAACTATATGAAAGAAAAAAAGAGAAAATATAATTTTTAGAGCTGAAAATGATGCTAAAGATTTGTTTGAATGAGCTAGGTCTGAAATAGAAAAAGAAAGATTATTTATGTTAAATTCTATAAGGCAAAGTGTTGTTAATTTAGTTGTAAAATTAAATTCTAAATTATTTAAACAAGAAAATATAACTAAAGATTATATTGAAAAAGAATTAGAAACAATAAATATATAAAAAATAAAGAGTTATTATAAAATAACTCATTTATGCATTTAAAAAAATAATATATGGACTTTACAAATTTACCAAAAGATAAATTAAAGGAACTTTTAAAGGACTTAAACTTATATAATAATTTGACAAAAAAATTATGAAATAGGTGAAAAAGACTTTTTAATAAAATAAAAAATGATAAGAGTTATTTTTTAGTTGAATATTATCCTTATTCTAATATGGATTATGTTGAGACTAAATCAATGGAAGTTTATTCTAAATTCTTTTCTTGTTCTCCAAATAAGAATGAAATTGTTTTTGTTCCTAAAAAATCTGTTTTGTGATGAATGAAAGTTTTTATGGACGACAATGTTGTAGATTTGAGTTTTGAAAAAGTAGAAAAAAATTTAAAAAAATAGATTTTATTTATTTATTGGAATGTTCAATTTATGACATTTAAAATTTAAATTTTAAAATATTAACAATATGTCAAATGATGTTTTAAATAAGATTATTAAGGATATAGAAACAAAAATAGATTCAGTTGATATAACACCTGAGGTTGAAAATGTTTGAGAGGTTTTTTATCTATGAGATTCTATTGCTAAAGTTTCTTGACTTAAAAATGTGGCTTACAATGAAATTGTTGAATTTGATTCTTGAGCTACATGAGTTGCTTTAAACTTGGAAGAACATTTTGTTTGAGTAGTTATTTTGAATAATTTTTGAAAAATACTTGAATGAGAAAAAGTTAAAGCAACATGAAAAATATTGGAAGTTCCAGTTTGAGAAAAATTAATTTGAAGAGTAGTTGATTCTCTTTGAAATCCTTTAGATTGATTAGGAGAGATTAAAGCTAGTGAATATTATCCTGTTGAAAGAGTTGCTTCATGAGTTATGAGTAGAAAACATGTACATGAATCTCTTGAAACATGAATTAAGGCTGTAGATGCATTGGTTCCAATTGGTAGATGACAGAGAGAATTGGTTATATGAGATAGACAAACTTGAAAAACTCAAGTAGCTATAGATACGATTTTAAATCAAAAATGAAAAGATGTTACTTGTGTTTATGTTGCTATTTGACAAAAAGAGTGAAAAGTTTCAAGAATAATGGAAGAATTGAAAAAAAGATGAGCAATGGATTATACAATTATCGTTCTTGCATGAGCATCAAGTCCTGCATCAATGCAATATCTTGCTCCTTACTCTTGATGTGCAATGGCTGAATACTTTATGCTTAACTGAAAACATGCGTTAATAATTTATGATGATTTATCTAAACAAGCAAATGCTTATAGAGAAATGTCTCTGTTACTTAGAAGACCACCATGAAGAGAGGCATATCCTTGAGATGTATTTTACTTACATTCTAGATTATTAGAAAGAGCTGCAAAATTAAATGATTCTTTGTGATCATGAAGTTTAACTGCTTTACCTATAATTGAAACTCAAGCTTGAGATGTTTCTGCTTATATTCCAACAAATGTTATATCTATTACAGATTGACAAATTTTCTTAGAATCAGATTTATTTAATGCATGACAAAAACCTGCAATAAATGTATGACTTTCTGTATCAAGAGTATGATGAGATGCTCAAATTAAAGCTATGAAAAAAGTTGCTTGAACTTTGAAACTTGATCTTGCTCAATATAGAGAATTAGCTGCGTTTTCTCAATTTGCTTCAGATTTAGATGATGCAACTAGAAAACAATTAGAAAGATGAAAAAGAATGATGGAATTATTGAAACAATGAGTTTATTCTCCAGTTTCTGTTCCTAAACAAGTATGTGCAATATATGCTTGAGCAAATTGATACTTGGATGAAATTGATGTTTCTCGTGTTGCTAGATTTGAAAGTGATTTATATGCAGCACTTGAAGATGAAAACTCAATAATTGAATCTATAAAACAAGAAAAAATTTTAAAAGAAGATAAAGAAGAAAAATTGAAAGAAGTTATTAAAAAAGTTGTTGAATTAAACAAATAGAAACAATAAGTTTCTAGAAAAAAGATAAAAGATAAAAGGCGAAAGTCTTTAATCTTTGTTCTTTAATCTTTAACCTAAATATTTATGGCATGAGCTAAAGAGATAAGAAGAAAAATCTCATCTATAAAAAATACTTGAAAAATAACAAAAGCTATGGAGCTTATTTCAACTGTAAAGATGAAAAAAGCTCAAGATAGTGTTATGGCAAAAAAAGAAATAGTTTTAGAGATTTTAAAAGTTTTTGCTAGAATAGAAGATTCTCTTTCTTGATATCCATTGTTTGATAATTGATTATGAGATAAAACTTTAGCTGTAGTAATAACATCTAATAAATGATTGTGTTGATGATATAATATATGAGTTATGAAAAAAATTAATTCATATATAAAAGAAACTAATGAAGTTATTGATTTTATTACTGTTTGAAAAAAAGCTGCAAATTTTGTTTCAAAAACTTGAAATAATTTAATTGCTGATTTTTCTAAAGATTTTACTGATAATATTAAACCAATTTATACAAAGAGAATATCTAGACTATTGAAAGATGAGTTTATGAGTTGAGCGTATAAGAAAGTTGTAGTTTTTTATAGTCATTATATAAATACTATAAAGCAAATTCCTGTTAATAAAGATTTTTTACCAATATCTTCAGTTGATATAAAAAATTATCTTTCTGAGATTATTGAAGATTCTTATGATATTGAGCTTGAATTAAAAGCAGATATTGAATCTCAAAATGATTATAAAATTGAACCAAGTAAAGAAGAATTAGCGGAACATATTATTCCAATAATTCTTGATATGATGTTTTATGATTTGCTTTTAGAGTCAAAAGCTTCAGAACATAGTTCTCGTATGATTGCTATGAAAAATGCAAAAGATAATGCTGCAAAGATTGCTTGAAATTTGACTCTTAAGTATAATAAAGCAAGGCAAGCAATTATTACAAAAGAAGTATCAGAAATTACTTCATGAGTTGAAAGCTTGAAGGATTAGTTATTTTTTAAAATGTTGTAAATGAAGCAAGTTCCTTTCTTATTTAAAGTAGTTATAAATTTTGTAGCATATGTTTGATATACAGCTTTATTGTCTTTAGTGTTTTCTTTTTTGTTTCCTATAACATTAAAACTGTTTTGAAAGGAACCTCTGAATCCTTCTGACCCAGTATTTGTTAAAATACAAGTTTCTATAGCTATAATTATTTTGTTTGTTACAATAATTTTTAGAAAATATTTTTATGTATCACTTTCTTCAAATAAAACTTTTAAAGAAGTAATAAAAGAAGATATTTCAGATGTTGTTGATAATAAAATAAATACAGCTCCTATTATAGAAAATGTAGATAAAACTAAGGATGATTTTGTTAATGTTTTTAGTTATTCGTCATATGAAGATAATATAAAAGAGGAAAATAAAAGTTTAGAAGAAATTGAGAATAAAAGAGTTGAAGAATTTGATGATGATGATTGAATAAAAATATTAATTGATAAAGAAATAAAAAGATAAAAATAAATCGATTTTATGAACTTGAAAATATATACTGATGGATGATCTAGATGAAATCCTTGAAATGCTTGAATATGAGTTTATATAACTGATGAAGATGGAAATGAAATTGAGAAGAGATATAAAAATTTATGAATTAAAACTAATAATGAGGCTGAGTATACTGCTGTATACTATGCATTAAATAGGGCAATAGAATTAGGAGCTAGTTTTATAACTTTATTTTCTGATTCTAGTTTAGTTATAAATCAGCTGAATTGAAATTGGAAGGTAAAAGAGGATAGATTAAAAATAATTAAATCAGATATTGATAATTTGATTAAAAACAATTGTTTAAAAGTTGAATTTATATGGGTTAAAAGAGAATTAAATAAAGAAGCTGATAGATTGAGTAATGTTGCAATGGATGAAGTTTGTGAATAATTATTGAAATTAATTTTAATTTTATAATTTAATTAATATGACAATTTGGATTTGTGATACTTGTGGGGATACTAGAGAAGGTAGATGTAAACCTAAAAAATGTGATAAATGCAATTGAACAGTTTTTTCTAAGAAAGAAGATTGTTCTTGTAAATGATGTGGATGTAAAAAATAAAAAAATAAAAAATTTTAATTTTTAATTTGTACTTATATGCATGTTTGAAAAATAATAAAAGTTGTTTGAGTTGTAATAGATGTTGAATTTTCAGATTGATATGTTCCTTCAATATATGAATCTTTGGAAGTAAAAGGACATTCTTATAAAGTTATACTTGAAACTCAACAACAATTATGAGATAGTATCGTTAGAACTATCGCTATGAATCCTGTTGAATGATTGAAAAGAGGTATGGAGGTTGTTGCTTTGGAATGACCTATAAAAGTTCCAGTTTGAGAGAGTATTTTGGGAAGGATGTTTAATGTACTTGGTGATCCAATAGATGAAATGGAAGCTCCAAAAGCTGAATTTTATGATCCTATACATAGACAAGCTCCTGAATTTAAAAATCTTTCTACTAAAGCTGAGTTGTTTGAAACTTGAATTAAAGTTATAGATTTGATTGCTCCTATGCTTAAATGATGAAAAGTTTGACTTTTTGGTTGAGCATGAGTAGGTAAGACAGTTATAATGCAAGAATTAATACACAATATTGCAAGTGAACATGGATGATATAGTGTTGTTGCTTGAGTTTGAGAAAGAACAAGAGAATGAAATGATTTGTATCATGAAATGAAAGATAGTTGAGTAATAAACAAAACTGCTATGGTATTTGGGCAAATGAATGAAGCTCCAGGACCTAGAGCAAGAGTTGCTTTAACTTGATTGACTATGGCTGAACATTTTAGAGATAGAGAAAAAAGAGATGTATTATTGTTTATTGATAATATATTTAGATTTACTCAAGCATGATCAGAGATATCTGCTCTTTTATGAAGAATTCCTTCTGCTGTATGATATCAACCAACATTAGCTACTGATATGGGTGCTTTACAAGAAAGAATTACATCAACTAAAGATTGATCAATTACTTCAGTACAAGCTGTTTATGTTCCTGCTGATGATTTGACTGATCCAGCTCCTGCAACTACATTTGCTCACCTTGATTCTACAATAGTTCTTAGTAGAGCTATTTCTGAGTTATGAATTTATCCAGCTGTAGATCCTCTTGATTCTAATTCAACAGTTCTTGATCCATTAGTAGTTTGAGATACTCATTATAATGTTGCTAGAGAAGTTCAAAGAGTTTTACAAAAATATAAAGAATTACAAGATATTATTGCTATTCTTTGAATGGATGAATTATCTGAAGAAGATAAGCAAGTTGTAGCTAGAGCAAGAAGAATTCAAAAGTTTTTATCTCAACCATTTTTTGTTGCAGAACAATTTACATGAGTTTCAGGAGTTTATGCTAAATTAAGCGAAACAGTAACTTGATTTAAAAAGATTTTAGATTGAGAATTAGATAATATTCCTGAAAAATATTTTATGTATAAAAATACAACTGATGATGTTTTAGCTGCATATAAAAAGGATCAAGAAGAATGAAATGTATAGTTTATAGTATTAAATAGAATTTACTTTGAGATTTATCGTTTAATGAAAATTATTATATGAAATTAAATATACATTCTTTTAATTGAGAACATTTTTCTTCTGACAAGGTTTTCTCTGTAACTTTAATGACTATGATGTGAGAAATAACTATTTTAGATAAACATTCTCCATTACTTAGTGCATTTAAACCAAGTACTATGTTTTTACTTTATAAAGATGAAAATAATGTAACTCATAGAAATGATTTTGCTTTGTGAGCTTGATTT
>JAQUWS010000008.1:27163-41655 GCA_028692735.1 Candidatus Altimarinota bacterium | reverse complement strand
GAACTTTAAAAGTAGTTTTGAAAAAACCAAACAAGTATATATAATTTAACAAGTTAAAATATAGGTTAATAAAACAACTTTCCTTATTTTAAAAGTAAATATTTGTATAAAAAAATATAACATTAAAAATTAATACTATCCTATGAGTTACGAATGAACAATTACATCCATTGATATTTGAAGTTCTAATATAAAAACTGTTATATGAAGATTTGATACAGAAAACGCTAATGATTTTCATGTTCTATGAATTTGAATATCTTCTTCCAATGCTATAAGAAAATGAAATATACTAGATATGGAAGAATTTAAAAATAACTTAGATAAATCTCTAGAAGAAGCTGAAAGAATGGCGTGAGAACAAATCTCATGAGTTTATGTATCATTTAATTCTTCATCTTTTGAAGTTATTAAAAGTAAATGAGTTATAGCAATTTCTTGAAGTGAGATTACTCATGATGATTTAGATAGAGCACTAGAAATGGCTAAAAATTGAGTTGAATTACCCAACAGAGAAATCCTAAAAGTTATACCTGAATACTTTATAGTAGATTTAGAAGATTGAGTAAAAAACCCAATTTGAATGGCAGCAAGAAAACTTGAAGTTGTAGCTAACATATTTTCTATAAACGTAAATATGTTAAATAATATAAAAAAAGCTATAGCAGATGTATGAATTGAAATTTTTGATATTTACCCAAATATAATAGCATCTCCTGAATGAGTCTTAACAAAAAGACAAAAAGAACTTTGAGTTGTATGTATTGATATTTGAGCATCAACTACTTGAGTTACTATATTTGAAGAATGAGTCTTAAAATATGCATCAGTTATACCATTTGGTTCTACTAACGTAACTAATGATATAGCTCTATGAGTTAGAACTTCTATTGATACAGCTGAAAGAATGAAAGTAGACTACCTTGAACTTAACTTAGAAAAAAAACAATGAATAACAGATGAAGAAGTAGATTTATATAGATTTAATCAAAATGAGGAATGAAAAGTATGAAAAATTTACTTATCTCAAATTGCAACAGCAAGATATGAAGAAATTTTATATTTTGTAAAAGATGAACTTAAAAAAGCTTGAAGAGACTGACTACTTCCTGAATGAGCTATATTAGTTTGAGGATGAGTAAAAGCAAGATGATTAATTGAATTAACAAAAGATATTCTTAGACTTCCTACATTTATTGGAATACCTGTAGAAAAAAGTAGTTTAAGTGATTCATCAATAAGTGATCCAATGTTTGCTTCTGTAATATGAACTTTAATTCTAGCAAATAAATATTCTGCAATTCCTTCTGGAATTTCCATAAATTTTTCTTGAATGTTTAGTTCTATTATGAAAGTTTTTAAAAAAATAATACCATAAAAACCAAAATAAAAATTAAAACGATAAAAATATAATATTAATTTTTAATAAAATAAGTATATGATAAAAAGAGAAGATAGATTAAAAAATTTATTAATGAATAATAATAAACCAGAAAGTGTATGACCTGAAGAGGTAGTAATTTCTAAATCAATTTCACCAATAGCAAATATAAAAGTTGTATGAGTTGGTTGAGGATGAACAAATACAGTAAATAGAATGATTCAATCATGATTTGAAAGAGTTGAATTTATAGCAATGAATACAGATGCTCAAGCATTATTTTCATCATTTGCCAATCAAAAACTAAACCTATGAAAAATGATAACTTGATGACTAGGAGCATGAGCTGATCCTGCTGTATGAAAAAAAGCTGCTGAAGAATCAAGAGATGAAATTAAAGCAATGTTAGATTGAGCACATATGGTATTTATTACTTGTTGATTAGGATGAGGAACATGAACTTGAGCTGCACCAGTAATAGCTGAAGTTGCAAAAGAATTATGAGCCTTAACTGTATGAGTTGTAACTAAACCATTTTCTTTTGAATGACAAAATAGATCATCAAAAGCAATTGACTGATTTGAAGCTTTAAGAGAAAAAGTAGATACTCTTATCACAATTCCAAACGATAAAATACTTTCTATAATTGATAAAAAAACTCCTATGCTAGATGCTTTTTCAATTGTTGATGAAGTTCTTAGCCAATGAGTACAATGAATATCTGACTTAATTACAAATCCTTGAATAATTAATCTAGATTTTGCAGATATTAAATCAGTAATGAGAAATGCATGATCTGCTCTTATGTGAATTTGATATGGTTCTTGAGAAAACAGAGCTGTTGAAGCCGCAAGAGCTGCTATGGATAGTCCTTTACTTGATTTATCTATAGCATGAGCAAAATGATTATTGTTAAATGTAACTTGATGAAATGATTTATCAATGTTTGAAGTTGATGAAGCAGCAAAAATTATCACAGAATCTGTTGATGCTGATGCAAATATCATATTTGGTACAAGTATCGTTCCAGAATATGATGGTCAAATCAAGATTACTGTTGTTGCTACTTGATTTAACGAAGAAACTAACAAGAAATTCTTAGAAAAAAAAGGAGAATTATTAAGAACATGAAATTTCGGAAGAAAACCAACTTGAGCTGAACCACCAAAAACTACATGAAATATGTTTAATCAACCACTACCTACAAACAATAACACAAAAGCTCAAAATCAAGATGAAATTGATTCAGTTCCTGCTTTTTTGAGAAAGAAAATTTAATTTTGACTTTTTGTTAATTATAATTACAATTTTGCAGAATTATTTATAATTTATCTTTAACGGAAAAATTATATATTTATATTTGTTTTAATTATTTTGATATGCTAGGAAAACTAAAAAAAAGAAAAAGACTTAGAGTTCATGGTTTTTTACAAAGAACTTTAGATTGATGAAAAGTTCTTAGAAACAGAAGAAGAAAATGAAGATATGAATTAACTGTATCATATCCAAAAAGATACCAAGAGGTTAATTGAAAAGCTAAATTACATATTATAGCTTGATGAACAGCTAAAAAAAGTAAATTTGATTGAAAAGGAAATTATATAAAATAATTACTCTTATCTTTTATGATATCTAAAATTTACAGACTCAAAGAAAATGACGTAAAAAAGGTTTTAAAACATTGAAAACCTTTTTTTTCATATTGAATAGTTCTAAATTATAAAAATAATAATTTGGATTTTAATCGTTTTTCAATTATAATCTCTTGAAAAAATACAAAGTGATGAGTTGAAAGAAATTTTTTTAGAAGAAAATTTTTTGATTACTTAGATAAAAATTGATATACCTGAGTCTTTGAAAAAAAAACATCTGCTCTTACAAACAATAATGAAGTTTTACAAAAAACATGACAAAAAATATTAATTCATTATGATTGTGTATTTTTACTAAAAAAACAAATAAAACTTGAAAAAAATAATTTAGAAAGTATAAATTCCTTTGAAAATGATATAAAATTTTTACTAAAAAAACTACAAATCCCAAAAAAATAATTTATACTCTATACTTTTATACATTTTAACACTTCTACATTTTTATTTTTAAACTTTTTAACTTTAATTTTATGAAAGATAAAATACTAAATTTTTTAATAATATTTTTCCTTACAATACTTCTTGTAAATATATTTTTTAAAGATAATAGCCAAAATAGTAATTGAACACTTACATTTAATCTAGAAAAAAAATCATATACTATTCCAGCATCCCCTGTTATTGTTGTTTCAAACAACACTCAAACCGATGTAAAAATCAACACATGCAAAGATATAAACATAAATTTTTCTTGAGAAAAATTATCTTTTCCAAACGACTTCTGTAAGGATATTGAAATTAAAGCTAATACAAAAGAAAAAATAAATTATAATAAATATTATGATAAATTTTGAAATATTTGAGTTTATAACTTTATCATAAAATATGACAATAAAGAATATATAACTCAAACAGAAATAAAAAACAAATGACTCATATCAAAAATATTTGTATGATTAATCTATGCTCCATTATACAACCTTACAATATTTTTTGTAGAATTTTTTAACAATTCCTTATGATGGGCAATAATTACTATTACACTTATAATAAGACTTTTTTTACTTTACCCTCAACATAAAATGATGGTATCACAAAGAAAACTTAATGCAATTCAACCAAAAATAAAAGCTCTTCAAGAAAAATTCAAATGAAATTCTCAAATGCTTTGAGTTGAAATGATGAAATTATACAAAGATGAAAATATAAATCCTTTTTGATCATGTTGATTACTTCTAATCCAAATGCCTATTTTACTAGTAATATACCGTATATTTATAAATATAAAAGATTATTCTAATACTTATTATTTATACAACTGATTATCAAATTTTAATTTAGATTGAATTTGACACTACTTTTTCTGAATAGATTTACTATGAGTTTGATGAATAACTTGAATTTGCTTATGAATTTTCATTGCTGTAATACAATTTTTACAAGTAAAACTATCACTTGTAAAAAATAATACAAACAAACCTGTGATGTTAGAAAAGAAAAAAGATGCTAAAGATTATCAAAGTCTTATGCCAGATCAAGATGTATTAAATAAATTTATGCTTTATTGACTACCTTGAATGGTCTGAGTATTTACATACTCATTATTGGCTTGAGTTTGAGTATACTGGTGAATATCAACAACATTTACCATTATTCAACAATTAATTGTTAATAAAAAAACAGAAAAGTAAAGTCGAAATTACATAAATTAACACTCTTTTTTTTGACTATAGTTTTAATTGATGATAATATATTAATGTAATAAATTATTTATTTTTAATCTTTACTTATGAATACTAATAAAATTTTAACTTGATTGTTTATCTTTTGACTTACATTACAATCAGCAACTGCTGCTTATAATGAGATAAATTGTGATACTGATTCTGCATTCTCAGACAACAAATGTAACCAATGTTTTGATGGATGAGAAAAATGACAATGAGAAGCTTTTTGATTATTCTCAGATATTTATGCTAACAAAACAACTAATTCTAAATTATTGTACAAAGAAGAACAAACTATGCCAAGTATTATTAATTTAGGATGAGATAAAGCATCTTGGTCTTATTTACCATCTCAAGATGACTTTTGGCAATATACACCAGCATTTGATGCTCTATATTCTAGCTGACAAGAAGCATATGTTATTGCTCCATGAAAAGAAGTAAATTGGTTAACTTCAAAAACTTGAGCTGCTTTAAAATTAGATGTAAATACTGTTGAAAAAGGACAAAATGTTTGAATGTTAATTTTTACTGCAACATCTCATGATTTAGTAAATGATGAAGTTGCAATTGATTCTACTGAACATAAAGAATGTGTACTTTTCAAATCATGAACTCCTTCAACAACAAAAACACCTATTGTAGTTGAGAATACACCTGTAAAAAAACTTCCTCAAACTTGACCAGAACATATACTTCTATTATTTATAGCATTAATTGCATGACTTGGTTTTACTTTCTTAAAAAGAAAAACTAATCAATAAAAGTTAAACATTAAAAATAGTGAATTAAATTAATTCACTATTTTTTTTATTTTCAAAAAATATTATTATAATTATAAAAATATTTTCTATTACCATAAAAAAATGTCTCAAAAAATAATACAAAATTACAAAATAAAAGCAAAGAAATCTTTATGACAAAACTTCCTAGTTGATAAAAGTATATTAGATAAAATAAGTTTAAGCCTTGATATAAAGTGACAAAATGTTCTTGAAATATGACCATGATATTGAGCTTTAACAGAAAAATTATTAAATAATTCACCTAAATCTCTACACCTAGTTGAACTTGATAATGAAATGATACAAATTTTAAAAGAAAGAATACAAAAAAATGAATTAATAACAAATAATATAGATTTTCAAATTTTCAATGAAGATATATTAAAATTTATACCAAACTTCAAAGATAATAACTATTATGTAATTGCTAATATACCTTACTATATAACATCCCCTATACTTTTTAAGTTTTTATATGAAACAAAAAATTTACCCAAAAAAATGGTTATTCTTTTACAAAAAGATGTAGCAGATAAAATAAGCGAATGACAAAATAGCAACAAAGTAAAATCTTCATATTTATCATTATTTATATCAAAAAAATGTTATGTAAAATCTATAACATTTGTCCCATCCAAAGCTTTTTTACCAGCTCCAAAAGTTGATTCAGAAGTCCTATTATTTGAAACTCATAAAAAATTCAATAAAATAAATGATACCGATTTTCTAAAATTACTAAAAATCTGATTTAAATCCCCTAGAAAAAAACTTATAAATAATCTAGAAAATTGATGATATAAAAAAGAACAAATACTTGAAATTTACAAAAAATCAAACTTAAGTGAAAATGTAAGATGAGAAGAGCTTGATATATTAGAATGGATTGATTTATTTAAAAATATTATATAAAAAAGATGATTTCTATAAAGCTGTCTCAAAAATATAAATTTACTTATTTGTCATACTCGGACTTGATCCAAGTATCCAGTGTACATGCTAAGTATATTTTACTAGATTATCTCACTCAAGCCAGATAATGACACTTTTTAGACAGCTTCACTACATATAAAAATCATCTTTTTATATAATTTACACTTTATTAGTGTAATAAATTGAGCTTTTAAAGTCATATTTTTAATAAAATAATTTAGGTGGATTTGTTTGAATTTTTGAGTTATATTTTAAAATTAATCATTCATTATATTCTCATATATCATCACAATCTAAATCAGAATTTTTATCACATCACTCATTTCACCTTCTTATATAATTTAAATCATATAACATAGCCTTATTAAAATCAGTTATTTTTGTTCATCATGGTAGCAAATAATATCCCCCAACATACTGAGCTCATCAAATAGTATTTCTTGTAAACAAATTTCAATTAACTACAAGTTGTTTTTGTAATGATGTTGTTCTAATAGTACTATCAAGAGTATATGGCAATCAAAGTGAATTTGCACTTATAAATCATCCATCAGCATATATTATTGCATTAATTTCTTTTACTCAATTTTCCACATAAATATTTCACTTATTTATATAATCCAAATTTACATCATAATTATCTTTTAAAACTATGATTCATAATTTTTTCTTTGATTGATTTAAATCTCACTCTATTATTACGTTTCAATCTTTAACAACCAAAGTTTCATAATCCTGATCTCATGATATTGTTATATTTCATTCAACATACTTAACTCAATCAAGTATTTGTCAATTATACATATTTAATACATATGTATATGCATTTTTCCTTATTTGTGTTCTATAGTCCAAAGTTGACAAAGACGAAATATTTTTTTCCTGTCAGGTAAATTCTGCTTTTCAGTTTCCTTGTAATTCTCAAATTACTTTTAATCATATAAAATTAGAACCTATAATTTTCACTGAATTTGTATCATCTCAATTCTCAAACTCAGATAAATAATATCTGACATTATTTCAATTTAAATCATAACTTATTATAGGTAAACTTATCTGAATTCATGGAGTATTATTTAATTCTGTAGCATCCGTACTACTATTAATTCTTGTTGAAAACATATATGGTCACTGTCAAGCATAACTTTGTAAAAGAGTATCTTCCAATAATATATTACTTCATAAGTGAGAAATACTTCATGTGTTAACTTCCAAAGAATAATCATTTAATATATTTCTCGGAGTTGCTCAAAGTTTATACAATATCTTTGTTCATAAAGAAGGTAATACATCCCAAGTCAATCACTCATCATTTGACGCTTTTAGATATCAAACAAATGGTTTTTTAAAACTATATTTTATATTTGATAAATCCATTAAAACTCATCATATTTTTATTCAAACTATTCACATATTTGAAACAAAAGGAGTTCTTGATTTTATATTATTTATTACAACATTAAAATTATTTGAAGTTGAGGCTGGAATTCAAGAAGAATTTACTGATGTAAAATTTAAAGCATCTCAAATATTAGTTATTCTATCAGATTTTTCTCATGATTTATCAACTATATTTGATATACTTCAATTACTTCACCATCAAGTAATTCACTTATTTTGTAATGTTGAAGATGAAACTTTTAAAGATAATTTACAAGTATCACTATCATTAGCATATAAATCGAAACAAGTTGAATTAATAGAATTGATAGAAGCTATTACATTATTTAAAACATCAGAATAATTTGGTATTGGTGAATTTGATGGACATCATACTGAAGAACAAGTACAACTTGTTCATGTAGCAACTCAATCAGTATACGTTGTTACACATGTTTTTGTTCAACATGATGAATATACAGGTGAATAAGATGGAGTTTGTTTACATTTTATAACTCATAATGAATTCCAACTTCAAATTATATTACAACTTGACCATGTAGTTACCCATGAAGAAATATATGAACTACATCAATTGCTTGTTGTAGAAGATGTTGTTACTACTGGTGCAACAGGTGTTGTTGGAACTGATGGGACTACAGGAATTGATGGAATAACAGGAGCAACTACAACTGGATCAGCAACAACCTTATAATTAAATACAACTTTTGTTTTAAGTTTATCACAATAAACATGATTTCACCGAACTCATTCTATAGAAGCTAGAGCATTATAGTGTGCTTTTACATTAGGATATGATGCAAGTATTGCTGCTCTAGTAGAATCTGTAGTCCACTTATTATATCAAGCATCAGCGTTTAATTTTGAAGTTTTATCATATAAATAAGGTCCTTCATCATATCAAGATGGAGACCATCAACTATTTTTTCATGTGCTATTTCTACATCTATTATCAATAAGTTCAAACTCTAAACTATATGTACCTGGAGTAGATGGAGCAGTAAATGAAATATTTTGTATGTTTTTTGTTAAAGTAGACATATCATTAAAATTTTTGCTCAATATTTGAACTCAATTATTTTTTACATTTAATATTGAGTTAATAAATGTATTTGCACACCTTACTGATATAGTGTTTTGACTAACATAAACTTTTTCTCAAGGTTTATACTGTTTTTTATCAAAATTAACAGTTATGGTATAATCATGAGGTACTTGCGAAACTCATGGAAACCGATATTGTCAAGCTCTAACTAAATATGAATTTGTTATAGAATCAGCACTTACCTCTTTATTATCTCAAATAAATAATCAAATTAACATAAACATAAATATAATTTGAATTATTGTATTATTTTTTTTCTTATTTTTATTCTTTTTACTTTTAAATAAATAAATTATTACAATTAATACAATAATAAAAACAATACTAATAAATACTAAATTTATGTTTGATGTATTTTCAGTGTTATTAAACACTTTCTTTTTTTGTATACTTTCACTTTTTATATTATACTCTTTTTTATCAAGTATTTTTCAGCTTTCATCCTTAATATATGAAACAATATTAGGATTTATACAATCATTAATCACCGGCAAAGATAAATTTAGTTGTGTTGAATCAGTTAACTCTTTCTCAGAATTACTTATACATACATTATTATTACTATCTTTTATTTCAATACCAAAAAATAATTTACTATCCTTAATAAAATCATTTCTAGCTCAAATAAAATTACCTACTGATTTAGAATAAAAAATATCAATCAAAGCATTTTCTCATTTTTTATAACTATCTTTATCTAAACGAACATTTTGTATAGTAGCACTTGCTCCCGAAATAACATAATGAAAAATAATTTCATTTGAAATAATCTTTCAAGTTTCATCTTTTAAACTTAATTTTACATCATATGCTTGTGGTAATTTTGCATTAGGTATTTTAAAAGAAAACTCCTTTTCTTCACTTGCATTTAACAAAATATTTTCTTCAGGTATATTTTCAGTGTTGACCTCATCTCAAAATCAATTTCTTAAATAAGATTTATAATATGGAATTATTTTTTTTGATTCATCTGAATTATTCTTCAATTTACATGTAGCTATAAGATTTTCTTCATTTAAAATATCAACTCATTGACTTAAATTATATTTTTCTTCAAATCATTCAACTTTTAAGTAACAACTACTTTCATTGATTTCAACATAATCATTACTTCAATTTAATACTATCTCAAAATTTCTTGATAAAGCTAATGTTAATCAGCTTCTATTTTTTGCAATAACACTTATTTCATATTTTCAATTTAGATATGCTGGAGCTTCATATTCAACCTCTTTTATTATATCAGTATTTTCATTTAAATTTACAACCTCATCATAAACTTTTTCTTCTATTATATCTCAATTCTCTGTTATTAATCTAACAGCATATCTTATATCTGGTTGAACATATTCACGATTTGAAAGATCAAATTGCAATTTTATTGTATTATTATCCTGAGATAAAATTTTTGCATCATAAATATTTACTGTTGCAATAACTCTTCAATTATCACTAGATTCTGAATATGTATAATTATAAACTGTAAAAAATGATAATAAAATTAAAGTTAATAATAATTTTTTCATATGAAAGATATAAATAAATAATATATAATACCATAATATCATACTTTTCTTTTTAAATCAAAAAAGTACTATTTTTTATTGATTTACAGACTTTTTTAAATATCATTAATAAAATAAATAAGCTAATTTTACTATTTAATTATAAAGATATGAAAAACATATTTAAAACAATAATAATATTATTAATGATATACCTATGATTTTATAATTCAAACTTTATTACATACTCTAGTTATAATAAACCTATAGCTCCAACAGAACTATCACAAGAAATAATAAATAGTGCTAATGTTATATTAGATAAAGTTTATGAAAAAAGAAATGATAGTCTAAAATATCCTACAACTGATTCATACATATGATATTTAAACAGAGTAATCTATGCATTAAATAACTTGAAAAATAATTTTACTACTTCAGATTTAAGATATATTGTTATTTCATATATTTCGTCTGGAGTATCAAATATAAAAGATTCTGTTAATATTAACAATGAACTATTAAATTCTATATGAAATATAATTAATGATGACAATACTTCAAGTTGAAATACTACTTCGACTATTGATAATGATATCACTACTACAAATAGTGGAAGTAGTGATAGTATATATAACAAATACAAATCAAAAAAATGTTGATGAATTCAATCTGACTGAACCCAAAAATATAGTTGGTATGATTCAAATAATAATGAAAGTGAACTTATTCAAATATGTACAAGACCATTAAATGGTTGATTGAGTTGCAATGAGTGAGTTTGATGATGTTGCCAAAATTGACAAGTTTCAATAAATACAAATTGTGTTTCTCAATCAGACTTATGATGATATTGTTATGCTAGCACTCAATGCAAACCATGACTTCAATGTAATAATCATACATGTTATACATCCACATCCACATCAAATCAAATTCCAGCAACATCACAATCTACTATTACTGAACAAGATTTCATTAATGCAGGTTTTAGAAAACCTACTATTAGTATTTCATGAAACTTGAGCAATGATTATTTGGATAGATACAGTATTAGTTATTCTTCTCAATGAGCAGATTTTTGTCAAGTATTAGAAAATTGAGAAAGTGGAGATATAAATAATTATTATTGAGATTGACATTGAGTAAATTTTTGACCTGGATGATTACCTCAATGATTCTCTAAAAGTTCTATAAACTGAGTCATTTCTGGATTTTCTATTCTTCCAAATAAAAAGTATAAAATCATATGCTACTCAACAAATTATTCATTATATGGAACAGGTTGAGAATTATTATGAAGAATGAATCTTTGAACAATAAAAGATATTAATTTATCAATAAATGGATGTACAGCTTCTTCATCATCTAATCATTGTAATAATCAATCAGAAATTATAAATTGATATTTAAGTTTAAATTGAAGTGTTGTAAATACTTGAATTGCAACTGTAAATTGGAATATCAATACAAATAAATTAGATATATCTAAATGTAAAGCTAGTTTCAACTGATTTAATAATAAATCAAGTTGAACAGTGAGTTATCAATTTTCAAATAATACTTATGTTTCCTTAGAATGTGAAAAAGAGAATTGACCTGATTTTTTATGATGGAAAAATTGAACAGCATCTCAATGAGCAATAAATTGAATAAAAAAATGATTTATGTTAAGTACTACATCTATTCAAACCAATACTTGAAGTATTTTTAAAATAGTAACTCCTTACAGTAATAATATTACTCCTTGAACAGAATTAACAGTAAATTATAATACAACCTGATATAATAATTGTTGGTTTGAAGACAGATTAAGCACTAATTCTATAATTTGATGAACTAATTCAAATCTTTATATTGTAAATAATCTAAATCCTATCTGAACATTCAAAATAAAACTTAATGTAACTACTGGATATTTATATTCATGTACAAAAATTTGATGATGAACATATCAATGATGAGTATCTCTCACTGTATGATGACAAACTTCACAAATTACAATAGGATGAACACCTGCAAACCAAACAAATATTGATGCATTAAATAATACCATTTCAAATAATACGACTTTATTAAAATGAGAATGTCCTACAAGTTCTCATGTATCTTATATTAATTATTCTCAACTAAACTCATTTAAAAAATGTGGTTGAAATTCTATATATTGATGAAGTTTAGGACCCGTTTATTCAAACCAACCAAATTATTTTGTTATAAATTCTCATTTAAAATATTCTTATACATGCAAATCACCTAATTGATGAGACGATACAAAATGTTATGTTCAAGTAAATGAACTAGCTAAAAACTGAATGTGTAAATATATGCTATGAAGTTCATCAACATGGATATTTAACAAATCTATTTTTAATGAAAATAATGATTTATGTTCTATTTGAACACCTATTAATATAACTAAATCAAGTTGAACATCTGTATGATGACAAGTTTGATCATATGATTATAAATATACATATAAATGTAAATGAATTTATTGATGAAAAGATGTTGATTGTAATAACATAACTATAAGATTAAAAAATTAAATATAGTTAAGTCGAAATAAAAAGTAGTTATTTTAAAAAGATGATTTCTAAATAGTACAGAAATCATCTTTTTAATTTTTCATTTTGTTTTAACAACAAAATATTATTGATTTTAGGTTAATTATGTATATATTAAATTAAGATTTATTTGATTAACAAAATAAATATGAAAAAACTAAAACAAGAATTACAAGATAGATGACTATTATACCAATTTTCGAATGAAGAATTATTTGAAAAATTTGATAAATGATGAGAAAGTTTTTATTGTTGATTTGATCCTACAGCTGATTCTCTTCACCTATGAAACTTTATAGGTTTTATGGTTGCAATTCACCTTATGAGAAGATGAAATAAATACATAGCTTTAACTTGATGAGCAACAGGTATGATTTGAGATCCAGGATGAAAAGATGCTGAAAGAAACTTTTTATCAGAAGAAGCTCTTTTAAATAATCAAAATAAGATTTCAAAACAAATCTGAAATATTCTTGAAAATCTAAAAAGTTTTACAGGTGATGACTTCAAATACTGATTTGTTAACAACAAAGATTTTTATACAAATATGTGATACTTAGACTTTTTAAGAGAAGTTTGAAAATTTATCACAGTTAATAGTATGATAAGTAAAGATACTGTTAAAAAAAGGATAGAAGACCCTAGTAAATTTATATCATACACTGAGTTTTCATACCAATTACTACAATGATATGATTTTTGTAAATTATTTACAGAAGATGATGTTAAACTGCAAATTTGATGACAAGACCAATGGTGAAACTTAGTAACATGAACTGAATTAATAAGAAAAAAATACGACAAAGAAGCTTATGTTTTAACTTGGCCTCTTATAACAGATTCAACAGGTAAAAAGTTTGGAAAAAGTGAATGAAATGCATTATGGCTTGATAAAAATAAAACTTCTCCTTATAAATTATACCAATACTTCCTTAATAGCTCAGATAATGACATTGAAAGATATTTAAAAATGTTGACTTTACTTGATATAAAAGATATTGAAAAAATACTATTAATCCATAGCAAAAATCCAGAAGATAGGTTTTGACAAAAACTTTTAGCATATAAAATTGTTGAGATAGTTCATTGAACAAAAAGTGCTACCTATTCTTTCTATTTATCATGAATTACTTTTTGATGGATTAATGATTTTGTAAATAAATATTCAACTTCATTTAAAGAATTTAATGCCCTATTACTACCAAAATGAAACAATGAAATAGTTGAATTTATTACTAACTCTTCTGAAGAATCATTAATTGAAGTATATAATGAATGGGGTTGATGTGATTATAACAATGAAAACCTATTTGAGATAATAGTTAAATCATGATTAGCAACAAGTAACTCTGATGCAAGAAAAACAATTGAGTCATGAGCGTTTTATATAAATGAACAAAAAATCACAGATACAAAATATGATTTTTCAAATGATTTTATAAACAACAAAATCCTACTTTTAAGAAAATGAAAAAAGAACTTTAAACTAATTATAAAAA
>JAQUWS010000008.1:0-27063 GCA_028692735.1 Candidatus Altimarinota bacterium | reverse complement strand
TCATGAGCGTTTTATATAAATGAACAAAAAATCACAGATACAAAATATGATTTTTCAAATGATTTTATAAACAACAAAATCCTACTTTTAAGAAAATGAAAAAAGAACTTTAAACTAATTATAAAAAAATAAATGGAATTTGAAGAAATAGACTATCGGTCAAGCAAACTACTACAACAAAAATGATCCGAGCTTTGAGATTGAATTACTCCAGATAATATATTTGCAGAGTATTATGAACCAGATGAAACAGATTGAATTGAATGAATCTGGCTACAAAAATTACGGGTTTGAGAAGATCTTAGAAAAAATTGATACTGAGAACAAATCCTTAACATACTTTGTGACAGATACTCAAAAGTATCATGACAAATAAAAGCTATAGAAGATATCCCAATAAATGAATTAAAAATTTTTTACAGAAAAATATGATGTATAATAAAATGAAATAAATTTTACTACGAAAAAGCAGACTAAATCAAATTGATTTAGTCTGCTTTTTTTATTTAACTACATAGTTTCAATCACTTATCTTCATTAACACTTCTCATATATTTGCTTTTGATTCATTATCAAAAAGTTTAAATACAACATTATTTCACAATTCAGAATATAAAAGTTGATATCTTGTTCAATTTGTATAAATCTTTCAATCTGGAAATATACTAAACAATGGAATTTTTGCTTCATCGTCCAAAGCATAAATAGAATAAACTCAAGGATTATAAGGTGCTGTTAATGGAATCTGATAATATCAATATTTGTTAACATTATCTAATTTTATATATAATCAATTATCATCAACAGAGTCAAAAGAATTAACAACTTTAACTTTTCATATACTACTGAAATTATAATATTCATAATACAATTCTCACTCAGTATCTTCTAAAACAACTTTAACATAATATTTATCATTTAACTCATTATTTGAAGAATAAACTTTAACTTTAGCTCAAGGTAAATTCTTTATAGATATTTCTCATGTATATTCATTTACAGAAGCTACAACAACTCAAGACTTTGTTATATTTAATCAATTTTTATCATCAAAAGAATCTACATTAAAATCATAACTTCAACTTCAACTTGTATAAACTTTTTGTTGTCAGCTAGAAGTTAATATTTTTGAAACAAGTCATCATCTATATCTATATAAATTTATTGGTTCATTTGATAAAGTCTCATCAACACTTCATATAATCAAAGTTCAAGTTTGATTTGAAATAGTAGGATTAGGAGAATATACTTGTAAAACAACTGATTTAAAAGAAGTATTTCATGCAATATCAGTAATATTTACTCATATATTTTTTGTAAACAGCTTATCATAAGGTCAAAAATCAACTTCAACAGAATTTTTAGTTAAATGTATATTACCTCAAGATAAATCTCTATCATTTTTTGAATTTCAGTCAGAATCAGAATCTTTATTTAAATCCATATCAATATAAAAATCACTAAATCATGAAGTATCATATAAATAAGGAGTAAAACTATATTTTTGTTTTTGGTAAACTGGAATTTTTATAGCTCAATCCAAAGTTATTTCAGGAGCTGTTACATCTGATGAAAGCTGAGGAGCTAATAAAACTTGATTAGATGCAGTACTAAATACTCAATTTTTAAAAGTCCTGATTTTAGCATAATCAAAATCGCTTGGAGCATTCATAAATATCAAATAAGAACTCGAATCACGTCATAAATTATATAAATAATAATTACTTACATCTCTAAAATCCAATCAAGCTTCTGTATTGTCATAATACCTTATAACAATATTTGAAGATTCATTTAAAGTTGTTTCATTTTCTATTTGAGCATCTATATTTGCTCCAAAAAATAATGGTAATCATATATAATTTTTTATTTCTTGTCACTTCATTGTTACATCATATTTACTTTCCACATATGCATCTCAGCTCAACGAAAATATCTTAATTCAATTATCAAAAGATATATTTTCATAAGATCAAACCTTAACTTCTTTTTTATTCTCAGTATCTGTTCAAATATAATATTTTATTGTAAAAGAGCTCTTTCATGCATATAACTTATTTCAAGCAACTAAAGAAATAACATTATCATCAACTAAATCATCTTTAATATTTATAGCTTTCTTTGTTGTTAACAACACATCATCATTTACATTATTACCAACTGACGTTATATAAGCTAAATTATATCTAAGAGTATATCAAGTCTGTGTTTTTTGATCCAACAAAGTTACATCATCAACATTTTTAAAAGCATCAACTATGTATTTTTTTGTTTTTGAAGGAATATAAGAATCATAATCTTCATTCAAAAATTTATCAACTATACTATAATACTCTAACCTAAAATTATTTTGTGTTTTATCAGTTGGTGAATCAAAATAAAAATTTATATAAGAATCAGAAGACACAGCTTCTCTTGAATTATTTATTGCCTCATAGAAATTATCTCAATTATAAAACTTATTATCATTTACATCTAAAACTAATGGATCATCAGAAGAATTCTTTTTATTTGTTTTTACTTTTAAATTTTCTTTTATATAAACTTCATTTCAAATCATATAAATTATATCTTCATCATTATCTTTATCAAAATCAGCATGATGTATTTTTTCTGTTCAAGTTAATTCATCTATATAATCAAAAAGTCTATAATTTTTTCATTTTTCTATAACATAAATTCATTTATAAGTATAACCATAACTTGAAGCTGTTGTTCAAGTTCAAGATGATGAACATGAATTAGCTGAAGTAGAATTTGTAGATGTAGTTGTTGAATTTGCTACAAGAAGTTTTTTTCATGATTGATTTAATCTATTTGAAATATCATTTAATAATGATTTTCATGTTTTTTGTAAATCTTTTTCATATTCATTTTTATCAGTAAATAAATTTATCGTTGCTTTTACTGTTTCATAATTATGCTTACTCATAAGTTCATTATAAGCTTGGATTTTTCAATCTGAATTTGAACTTATAAATTTTATATTACTCTCTTTTTTCAAGTTATCTATATTTGATTTTTGTTCTTTTAATAAAGTTTTTTCATTATTTATTATACCCTTTAAAGTATCAAATTTAGCTTTATTTTTTGCTTTTAAGTCATTTATAACCTTGTCTTCTTTTGAATATGTCATTTGTGATACATCTTTCCATATACTTCTTAATTTTGCAGTCCTTTGATCAGATACAATTTCCTTGCTTGATAATCACTTATTAACCATTGCAATAAATTCTTTGTTTGAAATTTTTTCATCTACATGTTTATCAACATAAGAATACAAACTATAGAAACCATACGCAAAGAATTTTGCTAAATTAGTTATTCATTTTTTAGAATCAGTCTCGGAATTTAATCAAACTTCATCTCATAAATCTACATTTACATTACTTGGTGTCAAATCACTGAAATCCAAATCAGGTAACCTATTATTAAATAAATTAATTACATTATTTGTAAAATTATTCAAAGGTTTTACTCATTGTTTTGCAAATTCAACCAAAAATTCTGTACTTATTTCGAAATCAACATATGTAGTAACATTTATAGAATCTACAAAAGGATAAGAAAATTGTGGTGTAGATATATCTATCATATCTAAAGGAGAAAAACCTTGTCTATCTGTCATATAAGCGATTTTCAATCAAGCTGTCCGTTCTGCAGCAAAAGGAGATTTCTGCAATAAACATTGTATTTTTGTTATAAGTTTAGCTAATTTAACAACTGTTTCAATAGCACCTAGTAATTTAGGTAAAGTTGGTGGAGGTGGTAAATTAGGTAATTCTATTGTAGGTAATGATGGTAAATCAGGTAACTCTGGCAATTCAATTGATGGTAAAATAGGTAAAGAAGGTAAATTTATATCAACTGTTGGAATATCAGGTAAATACAATTTTGGTAATGATGGGATAACAATAGGTCTTGCAGTAAAATTAAATTCAGGTAAAGCAATTGTTAATCAAACTTTAACATTGTGTAAATCAAGTACTATATTTGGCCACTTAGGAAATTCTATTACTGGAATTTTTGGAACAACAATACTAATTAATTTCCATATAAATGTCCGCAAATCATACCTTTCATTTTTACATTCTTTACAACTACTATCATAATCATCAAATAAATCCAATATTACTTGCCACGATTTTAAAATCGCTTTAATCAATACATACAATTCAACCCAAGCTTTAAATCTCTTTCAGTTTCATCATAACCGTCAACCAAATAATTTATAAATAGTATCAATATTACAAAGAATTTGATTTAACCGATCCTCTTTTTTATTTAATAAATTAATTAAATCTTCTGGAAATCTTTTATATGACTCTATGATTTCTATATTTTTATCAAGTGAACTTATTAAACTTTGAGCATTTACTATTATTCTATCTCAAATTATTTTTTGATTAGGATCAAGTAAATTCCGCTGTGATTTTACCCTAGCAATCTCACTTTCCCATTGTTTTTTAGTCATTTCAAAATTAACCTTAGCTTTAAGTAAAGATGTTTTTGTTATCCAAGGCACATTTACATTTACATTTTTTTCATCAATATTAATCATAGGAATACTTCCTATAAAATCATAAACAGCTCTAATTCAAGACATTATTTGATTTGGATTATAATCTTTTTCAAGTGTTAGCTGAGAAACTTGCATTGATAATAATTTACAATCATAATAATCAGAACTAGTCATATCTGTAATAGTATCACAACTTTTTGCTTCTTTCTGACTTTCTAAATTTTTTATTTGAGCAGTTTTATTTGCTTGTTTATTAGACCAATCATTTTGTTCATCATTAAATTTATCAGATAGATTTTTAAAGAAGTCCCCCCAACTATAATCAGTTACACCTGAAAAATTAGGTAATATTATTATAAGAGAAGGAAAACTTGTTAATTTTGTTATTATTTCTTCAACTTGCCTATTAACCCAATCCATAAAAAACTCCGGAAATCATTTTATCAATGTATTTTTTACTTTTATAACATTTCACAAATCTCCACTTTTTAAAGCACTTGTATCTATATCTACTGAAATTCATATATCAGTATCATCAGTAATTTCACTATCATCTCAGATTTTAAGTAATGGTCCTGATGTCAAAGAGCTACTTCCATATGATCACTCACTTATATCACTTAAATAACTTTTTACAGATGAAAGACTTGATGGTGATTTAGTAGAAATATATTCTAAATAACTTCTAACAAATTTATCATCAAATTGGAAATTTTCTGATTCGCTTTTTGCCTTTGTATCAACACAACTTCAATTAGCTATGCTATAATCTGATTTTTTATTTCAAGTTGATAAATCAATAGAAGAAAAATTTATAGGATAAGTTTTCTCTTTTACATCTCAATCAGATCAATCTCAACTACATCAAATCAATGGATAAGCCATCAATATACAATCTGCTGACAATGAAGTCAATAAAGGATATAATCAAGAAGGAGATTTAACCTTTGATAATACATTTGGTCAGAAACAAACAGCCATTCACATTGCTCAAGTAATAGTAGGAGTAATAAATAATCTAAAACTACTGATTCATCTTCAATTTCATCAATCAAACCGTCATCAAGCTCAATTTGGACATGGTGGCCGAACTCTTACATATCAACATTCAGTCATAGCAGAAAAAATAGGTAATCATTCTCATACTTTTAATCAATCTCAAATTGGAAAACCAAACATTACAGGATCATTTCAAGGAGCCAAAGGAGCCCAATTTACTGGAGTAGACATACATGATCATCATCAAAATCAATTACATAATCACTGCGATATACTATCAATAGAACTTGATAAAGAATCTACTCATTCATTTATTGCAGTTAAGAAATTTCATGAACTCTTATTATTATTATTATAATTTGGAGTCTCATCCTCATTATCAGGAATTCAATCATAATCAGAATCTTTATTTGCATTTTTTAAAGAATCTTTTGCATATGTTGACTGATCATCAGTTATAGTTCAATTATCTAATTGTTCATCAGTTGGGACTAACTTATCAATATAATCAGGAACCCCATTTCAATCCTCATCAAGTTTATTTTTTTCAAGTTCATCTGGTAATTTTAATTTATCAGAATCACAAGTCATTGTTCATTTTCATTTTTGATAAGCTCTTGAAGCAACCGATCTATATAAATCTGGATTAGTTGAACAAGCAGAACTACTTAGGCTAAACATAATATCACCATAATTATCATCTCAAGCTTCTCACTCTTCAAAATATCAAGTTTTTATATCTCAATAAGTTAAAGATGCTAACTTAACCTTATATTTTATAGTCATACTTTCTCAAGCAACCAACGAAAATCAATCAAGTAAGAAATCATAATCTCAGGCATTAAAATTTACACTAGCATCTTTACTTGATTCAATATCATCTACATTATTATAAAATATAAAATAAGTCTCTATATTCTCAGCATACGCTATATTTTCTTTTTTAGTTCAAGAAGTATTTTTTATTGTAACCAAAACATCAATATCATCTCAAGCATCTAAACTTCAAGTATCCACATCAGTAAATTGTTTTTCAATTTTTAATCAAAAATTTGAAGCATATTGACTTTTTACAAAAGTTTTATATTGAACATCATCACTTCAAGAATAAATATCATTTTGAGAATACAATTGCAATGTATTTAATCATTTTGTAGTGTCTTGATAATATTCTCAAAAATTATTATCTGATAATTGATCTTGGTTAAATACTCCTGATGTATCATTATAAACATTATATGGAATACTATCATATATTATACTATTTATAAATTGAGTATTTATTACATCATCCTCAGTACTTACTTGTCAATTAGATTGTACTAAATCATTATTTGACGCTACTAAATCTTCTAAAACTTTTTGTTCTGTTATATTTTCTAATCAATCATAATATATTGACCCATTTCATACAATTTTTTGATCAGTTAAATTTAAATCATATCAATCTCAAACTTTTAATTTTGTAAATTTTGGAGATTTCGTTGTTCATCATCAATAAAAAATTGTTATTTCTCAACT
Source organism: Candidatus Altimarinota bacterium (assembly GCA_028692735.1). Taxonomy (GTDB): domain Bacteria; phylum Patescibacteriota; class Gracilibacteria; order BD1-5; family UBA6164; genus Altimarinus. The sequence continues at coordinate 20,021 of JAQUWS010000008.1, read as the reverse complement.
TGTATCTAAAGTAACGATGTCAGTGATTTTATCATTATCCATATCAAAACTTGAAGTTTTTATTATACTTCATTTTAAATCAAATTGAGAATCTAAAGAAACTTTATAAAAATCTTTCTTGTAATTATTTAATAAATAAGGCTTTCCCTTCGAAACATAAAATATATCATCATATCAATCACCCGTAAAATCTCAAGCTTCAACAATTCAATCAGTTCACATCTCAGGAAGATATACTAAATTTCATCTTAATTGAAAATCAAAATTTCAATTATTTTCTAGTAATTCTATGTATCAAGTAGATTTTATAAGTATTAAATCTTTTAAACTATCATTATTATAATCAAAATACTTATATCAAACATTATTTTTATCACTTGAAATTAATTTTCATATAGTACTATCAAAACTTCTCTCAGTATTTGATCAAGGAAATTTCTTTTTAACAGACTTTAAATTTACAACTGGATCTCACAGATTAATCATAGAAAAAGAAGCATATTTTTTAGTTGATTCTCATACAGATTCTCAAGCTGCAAAAAGTAAAAGAGATTTATTTGATTCAGACCATCAAACTTTATAATTATTTTTAAATGCTTCAAATGAAAAATTATCAGAACTAGAAAATACATTTATAGCATCTTCGTCAGCAAAAGGGTCATTATAATAAACCATCAAAATACTACTATTTTTATCTTCAAAAAATCTTGTTCAATACATATTTGAACTTATATACACCACCATTGTATTTTTCAATGATTTCAACTTTTGTTGTAATAATGTTGAATCCCTAGTAACATTTATATTTCAATTTTTTATACTATAAGAAAAAATTCATACTAAATCATCTCCTTCTTTTATTGCAAAAATAGGATTGTTCAAATTATTTTCATAATTTTCTATATTTATATTTGATGATGAAAAAATCTTTCAAGAAGAATCTACACTAAAAATTAATTCTCAAAAACTATTTTTTAAACTCAATACTCAATCTTCATCAGAAGCAGTATATCAATCTCATAATGATTTCAATAATATAGAAGTTTTATCAAGTCAAACATTACATCAAGAAAAATTAGTAGTTTTTCCATCACAAACTTTTACATCCAAATCATCATCTAAATTATAATAAATTCTTCAAATATAAATAGATAATGCTTCATTATAAACATCAAAATACAATTTTTTATCACTTCATGTATTTGCAACATATTTTATATCTTGCATCAAATTTTTTGAATCTGATATAGTTTCAACTTTTCACTTTGAATTTAATGCTACTACATCACTATAATCATAAGGATTATTCAACAAACTAGTTACAGTTAACGCCCTATTTTCCTTATCAAATAACAAAGAAGATGCTAAATAATCTTTTTGTGTTATATCTCAATACTCAGCTCACAATAATACTGAATATAAAGCATTATAAGAATTTCATTTTATTTTATCTTTATTCCAAAAATAAAATGTTTCCAATTTAACTACATTTTCACTAACTGATTCAATTTTTATTGAATTTTTATTGTTCCAAAAATCAACTAATTCATTTTGAACAGATGATGATAAAGATTTAAAATAACTTGATGATTTTAAATCATCTAAATTTGAATAAATAAATTTATAATTTTCATCATCATACTCTTCAAAAAACTTCAATCCTATTTTTGTTAATCAATCAGAATCAGTAAATCAATCAAATGTTAATTCTTTCTTTAAAAATGGGGCTTGTCCAACTATGTTAAAATCAGAAGTAAATCAAGGATTAGCTTTTACTTTTACAAATGCTGAACCTGGAATTTTTGTAGCATTAATTTTAAAAGTAGCCACTCAATCAATAACTTTAGCAAAAGTTGATTGAGGAACAATTATTTCTTTATATTTGTCTTTTATTTCTAAAGAAAGATTTGTAGAATTATCATTAAAAACAACATTTCAATACCTATCTTTTAATTCAACTTTTAAAGTTGCATAATCGCTTTCAGAAGCTTCTAATTTAGTCTTACTCAACAATAAATCTAGTTTTATTGGTTTTTCCGGCAATATATCTACATATTTAGTATAAATATTTTTTAATCACTCTATCTGAAAAGATAATTTCACATTTTTTGAAGCTATATTTTTAGTTTTAAAATAAACTTTTCAAACTCAATTTTTTACATAAACATATGAATCAGATGGATCTCAATACATTGTTTTTAAAGACAAATAAAGTCTTGAATTAAAATCAGTAATTATACTTCAATTACTATCCCTAACAGAAAAATTATACCCATATTCTCATCATCAAATTAAAACAGAATCTTGAATCGGTTGTAAAAACAAATAAGGTTGCTCAATTGTTTTTAAAATTTTTTCAGTTTTTAAAATATGCTCCCCATAAGAATTATTGATATCAAAAACTATATTATTATTATTTGAAACTGATGATGTAGTCTTTAATCTAAAAACTTTATAACCTTCCATCACTTGAAAATTATAATTTTTTGATCATTCTGAAGAATTTGTTGATTCTACGAATTTTACACCATTTCATTCAATTGATCATTCTATATTATATAAATCTCCAGAAACAACATTTCAATAGATATCTTTCAATACTAAATAATTTGTTGAAACAACTCATCAAACATCCATTATATTTGATCCTAAAATTATCTCAGAACTATAAAGTTGTCATGAAGTAACTGAAAACTTTTTATAAAAAGTAAATCACTCACTATCTTCAACTTTCAAAGTATACTCTCATGAAGTTTTCAATCATATAAGTGGTAAAAAATTCTTTAAAGAATCTTTTGTTACCATTTTATTATTTATAAATTTTTCACTATCATTATACAATGAAACTTTCAAAGGATAATTCAATTGCAACATAGTACCTGATTTTGTACGATTATCCAAAACCAAAACCATTTTTTCTTTTGATGAAGAAGAAGTTGAAATTGCTAATTTTTTTCAAGCAATAGTAGCTTGATTTCAATCCATCAAATACACATTTTCGTCATAAGAAGCCATTACTGAATCAACTCATGCAAATTGAGTTATATCTGAAGCTCCACTTCAAGCTTCTAACCTATAACTTGTTGAACTAAAATTATTTCACCTAACCTCAATTTTTAAAGAATTAGCTAAATGTATTTTCGTAGTTCAATTATAATCCTTTACATTTACATAAGCATCAATATATACATCAGAATCATTTTTCTTTGAAGAAAAATCATAAGATGTTTTTCAATTTGAAAATTTTAAAGTAACATCATTAAAATTAAAATAATCTTTAACTTTTAATCTATTAGAATTTTCATGATTTATTCATTCAACATTATAAATATTTGTTTTAGATCAATCATCATTTACCAAATCTAATTTAGATAAAGTTAAAACAACTGATGTTGAATTATCAAAATATAATCTATTTCAATCCTTATCATTTAACTGTATTCATAATTTTCAACTAGTATTATAATAATACTTTGATGAATCACTATAAAAATCCAAACTTCATCAATCGAGATATTTTTGTATACAATCGTTTATTCAATTTTTATCAGAATCTTGGTTACAAGTCTCATCTATACTTCAATCATCCTCAATTCAAGTTCAAGAGTTTATATCTCAAGTAATCTCTGAAATTTCAGTAAATGCTTCTTCCTTACTATCAGAAGAAAAAATAGAATCTCATGAACATTTAGTTTCTCAAATTTTAATAGTAGGTGGCAACATTGTTTGTAACCGGCAAATTACAGCAGGAATCCATCTCCAAATAGGAACTCCCTCCGGAGGTCAACATTTAAACATCGCATCTTGAGTTGAATTTGGATCATACTCATAATCAGTTCATAAATTTAATCAATCCAAATAATTTCATAACCTAGCATTATTTGAAATTACATCCTCATAAGGATTTTCTCCACTATCTTCTGGATCCATTTTTATATACATATTAGAAGCATCTCAAGGAGCTCACATATATGCAATTTCATACATTTTCTTGTTTTTTGGTAATCAAAACTTATAATTATTTCATTTAAATTGATCTGATAAATAATTATCCATTATAAAAGCATATTTTTCAGATATACTTTTCATATTTTTCCAATATAAAGCAAAAACTACTGTATCTTTGTAATTTATATTTTTTGAATCTCAATCTAAATTATATACTTTTAAAGGTTGATTGTTTAAAAATGAATACAAATCAACATTTGTAAATTTTCAAGTATTTAAATAATCATCATAAGCACTATTGTTTTTAGGATCTTTCGAGTTTAAAACCAAATTGTTTATTTCAGTAGATTTTGTATCTAAAGAATTTTTCAATAAACTATCAACATTATCCAATGTATTTCCTGATCAATCAGAAAGAAGTAATCTAAATAAATATGGATATTTAACTTCCTTATGAATCAAATCCTTTCACATAAAATCTACATATCTATCTTTATCAACAGGTAAAGAGGGAGCAACAAGTCAATTTATTTGAGTAGTTAAATCTGTACTAGTTGGTGATTCATGTTTTATATATGACTGAACCGTTTTATAATTAAAAGTACAAGTTGAAGAAGAATTCTCATCAGTAAATGATTTTACTAATTTTCAATCAAGATATATATTTGTATTTCAACATGGAGAAGAAACTGTTCAATTATACAATCATGCAAAATTATTATAATCAACCGTTCATTTTGATAATACATCAGTATTACAACTAAATCAAATTCTGTTTTCTATATCATACTCTGTACGACAAGTTAAATCCCAATCAGCATTTTCTTGTTTCATCAATATTCAAACTCAACTATAACAATCTTTAACTGATGGTGTTTTTGTAGCATCAGTTACTTTTCTAGTTCATAAAATATCATATAAAGGAGTAATTGAAGATTTTTGATTATGAGTTTTCAAATCATATAAAATTGTTCAACTATTAAAAGACTCTTCATTTAAATTAATTGGACTATTTCATCACCAATATCACCTTGTTAAACATAAAGTGTTGCTTTTACAAGAAGCCAGACAAAAATTTACTCTATTTAAATCAGATTGTATATTGTTTACATTATATCATCTATTTGCTTCAACCAAATTTCAAGAATTTGTTAATGATCATCTATAAATACTACAATCAGAAGCCTTTGATAAAGATGCTCATTTCTTTCAATAATAATAATTCTCATATTTCTTATAATAGCATCATGCTCTTTGTTCTAAAGACTCAAAAACCACAATTTTACTTAATCATCAACTTGAAATAGAAGAATTAATTTTATTTTCAAGTAAATCATTTGAATTTTTTAACACTTGATCAGATACTAAATCCAAAGTAGTTACCAAAAAAGGTATCATATCAGCTTTTACAGTATCTCAAGTTCCTGAATATCTTCAAGCATTATAAATATTTTTTCTTAAATCAGCAAGTGAACTAAAATTAAAAATCTCCATAAAACTTTTTCAAGTTTCATTTGTAACATATCTTGTAAGAACATCTGGAGAATAATTATACAAAGAACCTGTATCATTATAAGTATCTGTATATGCTCAATAATCTTCATCTGGAAAAGCCTGTTCCACAAGAGACTTTAAATCAGAAGCTTCATTTCAAAAAATCTGATTTTTCATCTTTGTTGCTAATTCTTTTGTAAATCTATTATATACTATATCTTCTTTATTTTCTTGTTCTATTTTATATCAAGTATAACTTACATCATTTACAGCATCACTTTCTCTATATTGATCAAAATAAAAAACATATGGAGTATAAGAAGAAAGCAAATCTTCATTAGCATTTCAATTTAATACTCACAAATCTTTATCAAACAATCATTCTCAAGCATAATAATTATGATTTTTATCAAAATAATCTTTTATTTCTTGCAAATTTTCATCATTATCTCAAGTATTTGGAGATATAACTCAATGCCATATCTCTGGCTCAATTTTTGAATTTCAACTATTTAAAAACTCATATATTCAAGTATTATGATTAAATATATATGTTTTTTTCTCAAAATCAGTATATGGTAAAATAGTTTTTGAATAATTTTCTCAGTTTTTTACAGCAGGTATAGGAATATCTCAAACAAGCAAAGTTCAAATTAATTTAGACTCAAAATTTGCAGTTTTATCAACAGATTTATATCAATCAAAATATAATGATTCTAATAAAGATGCTATTTTAAAAGAAGATGCATTTTTAGGAGTTGGAATAATAACAACTTTTGTATCATTTAAAACAGATTCAACATCCTTTGCATATCTTTTTATTTTTGAATTAACATCACTATAAATATTATTATCAACTATTACAGCAACTAAATTATAGAAATCTTTATTTTCTGCATTAGCTTTTAAATTAAAAATTGAAGAAAATGGAAATCTAAAAGCTAGATTAAAAAGAATAAAAAATATTAAAGACCCTGATATAAGTCTCTGATAATTTGAAAAACCATTCCTATTTCTTTTTTTCAAGTAAAAAAAACTTAAATTTCTTTTACTCATTAAAGACTTCTTTAAAAATTTAAAATTTTTAAAAGATAACATTAAATAAAATTAAATACTATAATAACAGAAAAAAGAGTTTTTAACATTTTAGTTAAAAACTCTTTTAAAGCAAAAGAAAATATACAAATTTTTTGAACAAGTTTAATAGCTTAAATTAGACATTATTACTTATTTCATAAAAATTTTATTACCACTTTCGAAACCTCAGCTCTAGTAATGAAATCATTTGGTCTAAATTTTAATTTAGAATCTATAATTTGACCAGAAATTATTCATAACTCTTTAGCTTTTATTACATATTTTATCATCCATTCACCATCTAAAGGAATATCAACAAAATCATTTGTTAATGTTGATGTCAAATCCATATTAGATGTTTTCAACAATATTGAAATAGCTTCAGCTCTAGTAATGAAATCATTTGGTCTAAATTTTAATTTAGAATCTATAATTTGACCAGAAACAATTCATAGTTCTTTAGCTTTCATTATATATTTTATCATCCATTCTCCATCTGAAGGAATATCGACAAAATCATTTGTTCAAGTAGATGTCAAATCTATTTCTAAAGCTTTCATTACAATAGATAAAAATTCAGCTCTAGTTATATTATTATCAGGTTTAAAAGTTTTATCTTCATATCCTTTTACAATTCACTTATTATATAACTCTTTTATATAACCATTTGCAAATGATTCTTTTATATCAGAAAATATATCCATATCTTGAGAAGTAGTATCTTCAAGAGTTATGCTTATTTCTCAATCTGAAACATTATTATTATCATTTGAATTAGTTTTTCAAGTTCATGTAGATTCTACAGATTTTTTTCAACAAATACCATCATAATAACTTGATGAAAAATCTCAATTTGGACAAGAATCTTTAATTATTGAAGATCATCATCAACCACCTCATCAAGAAGAAGGTGCTGATTTTGTAGTTACATTAAAACTTGAACTTACTCAACCAATTGTCAATGTTGTTGTATTTAATGTACTATATGAAGAAGATGAAGTTAATCTAACTGTTACTGTTTGTCAGTTAGCTACAGTTCAAGCACTAGAAGTATAACTTCAAGTTCAAATTTTATATTCTCATCAAACTATAGAAATAGCTGAAGTTGTATTGATTCATGAAACAGTAATTGTGTTTGATTCGTACACTGTACTTAATTCTTTCCCTGTTACTGCAGTGAAAGTAAATGCATCAGGAGTAGAATCTAAAGTAGGTGCAAAAAATGATAAATGATCAGTTTTAAAACTACACATTAAACTTGAATCAAGAGTACATGTTGAATCAGGAACATTTAAAACCCAAGATGTTCAGTTTTGAGATCTGTACAATTTAAAGATTGTTCCAGAAGAATATCAAGCAACCTTAAATGAAACATTAAAATATCAACCTTGTGCGATTAATCAAGCTCATTGAGATCAAGTTTTAATTGTTTGAATAACAGTAATTCATTCTCATACCTCACTTCATGTTCAAGCCTCATCTGAATCTGAATCAACTAATTCAGGTGGCAACAAAATTCAATTCCATTCTCATGAATCAACTCATACATTTACTCATGATAGAGTTAAAGCTCATTCAATATAATCTGAATCACCTGCATCTCATTGAATAATTAAATTAAGTTGACTCATTTCATGTGTTTGCCCAGATGAGATAGATCATGTAAATCATAAAGAAACTGGTCAAGTTTCAGTAAAAGTTCAAGTTCAAGTTATAACAACTGGAGTAGAAAATGATCCTAATTCTCAATTAGTATTTAACAAATTATCTGTTAAAAGTAAGTTATAATTATAAGTTGTATCAGAAGATAATCAAGTAATTATAGCTGTTCAAACATTTCAAACATAATTAACTAAAAAATTAGAGCTATATCATACACCATCATTAATATTTAATGAAGTTATTCATGTTGAAAAATGAGGTTCTGAATATTTAAATGTAAATATTGCTCATGTTTCTGTAATATTAGATACTTGTGTATACAATATTTCAGGAGGAGTAGAATCTTTTGTAATTACTACTATATTAGATAATCAAGAATAATTTCAATAATCATCATAAGATTTTACATTAATAGAATTTACTCATTCATTTAAAGACACATTTTCTGAGAAAGATCCTGATGGTCATATAATTCAAGTTCATATTAATATTCAAGAATTATATATTTCTACATATTCTTCTCAATCTCATGTTCAATCTATATCCATACCTCATAAAGAAGTTAAAGTATCAGTTGTAGTAATAATAGGAGTATTAGGAGCAACTGTATCAACTACATTTACTACTCTTGTTGCTATTCATGTAACTCATAAACTATTAGTAAATATATAATCTATATATTGAGTAGAAACATCATATTTATCTATACTTCAAGAAATTGTAATAACTAATCAAGTTCCATCAGTTTGATCTGAATAATTAGCACCTAATTCAGTATAATTAACAGTTCTTTCAAGACTCAAAGGATTTGCTCAATTAATTGTGATAATAGGAACTGATTTATTTATATTTGATACAGTTGCAATAACAGAACCTTGATTTCATGAAGCATCCTCAAATTCAAATGTAAATATCCCATTTTCAGTAAACAAATGAGTAAATGCTCAACTATTATTTGTAATTATAATTGGTTCACTAGCTCATGTAAGAGTAGCAATTACATCTCAAGAAGTTAATGTTGAAATATTATACTCTATACTCGCAGTAGGAGCAACAGTATCTCTTACAACAACAGTTCTTGATCATGTTCAAATTACTCATAATGTATTAGTAAATGAATATACCATATTATAATTTCATAATGTATTACCATCAACTATTCAACTAATATTTGAAACTATTCATGTTCAATCAGTTTCATCAGAATAAGTAGCTCATGATTCAATATAAGTACTTCACAATTCTACATATTGTGGATTATCTCATATCAACATTATTGCTGGAATAGATTTATTTATATTACTCACTGTAGCTAAAACACTTCATGTATTTCAAGCTAAATCTTGTATTATAAATGTAAAATCTCAATTATTTGTAAATATATATGAATCCATTCAACCATTATTTATAATAGTTACAAGTTCAGAAGCTCAAGTTAAAGTTGCTATTACATCACTAGCAGTTAAAACTGAAGGATTATAAACAAGACTTGCTGTTGGCAATACAGTATCAATAGTAACATCCGAAGCATCTGTCGTACTTATTACAGTTAATCATGCATTTCAGTCTAAATCAAGATAATCTATTGAAAAAATTACTGTTCAACTATCTCAAGATTCAATAGTATTAGAAGTTGCGATCCAAATATTTCAAGATCAAACAACACTTTGAGCAGATTCTCAATTAATAGTCACAGTTACTCAAGTTAATGCTTCACTTCAAACAATACTTAACATTACTTTATCTCATTGTTTAGCTAAAGCTGTTGAAAGTGAATTATTTGAAGAAATTTCAACATCACTAAGGATTGGATTTAAATTAAAACTTGTAAAATGCTCTGTATCAAAACTAATAGTACAATCAATTCAACTAGAACAATCAGCATCAAAATTACTCATTAAATCAGTTGTATCTATAACTACTCCTGAATTATTAGTTACAGTAAAATAATCAGAATTAATAGTCATTCAAGAATAAGCTAGAGGAAGTCAATACATTTCAATATTAGCTGGATAAGAAGCAAATTCTTCTCAATCAAGCTTAACATATCAATCATCCATTTCTAAATAATTTTGTAAACCTGATAAAAATGAAATAGTTGTAGGACTAGTCAAATCCAAAGATCAAGAAAATGTGATTTTTCATAATCAATCTATTTTAAAATACAATCAAGAAAAGCTATTTACATTTGCATAATTCACAGTATCTAGATTTGTATCTATTCCTTGAGAAATTAAATATGAATTTACTTGATTTGAATAAATATCCACATAATCAACAGGTCAAACATATAAACTTACAGTATCTATATCAGTTGTAGTAGTAGAATCATATGTACCATTTAATGATAAAGTATAATATCAATAATTAGTAAACTCTAATGGATTTAAATAAATTTTTCAAGTAGTCCCAGTTGCAACCAATGGTCCCATTGCAACCATTCATGTACCACTAGTAAGAGAATAAGTAGCACCAATTTCAAGATTTGATAAAGTTATTGATCATGTTGAATACACAAAAGAATCACTAAGTGTATCAATTTGTCATGGAACTGTATATACAGGAGAAGATGTTCTTAATTTGACTTCATTATCACTTCAATCATTTTTTATATAATGAACATAAACTTCTCAATTTCACATTGACAAAGTTGGAGTTGAGCTAGGAGCATTACTATCTACAACAGCAAATCATGCAAAACTAGGACCAGTTTTTTCAATATACTTAAGAATATTACTTGTATCTACATAAGCTATTCAAACAGTATCTCAATCAATGGCCATTGAGGGAGTAGTTATTCAACTTCAAACAACACTAGTATTCCATCAAGTAGATAATTCAGCTAAATAATAACTACCATCTTTCCATTTATGAAGAACATATGGAATTCATGAAGAATTTAAAACTAAAGCATTATTGGGTAAATTTGATAAAGCACTACTAGATACAGAAGAACCTAGACTTATTCATCATGATTTATTAGATTTATAAACAAAATTATATTGTTTATCAGATCATCAAGTCCACGTATGATAATAATAATAATATGCTACTATATGATAATATCAGTTACTATCTATTTTTATATGTGGAGTGTAATATTGGCTATAAGTACCATCTCATGAACTATAATAATTATCTCAGTCAAAAATAACACTCGAAGAAAAATTATTAATTCAATCTCATACTGCTAATAAAATATTATTCCGATCCAAAGAATTACTTGGATTAGTCCACCTAACAACGATATTAACTATTCAATCTAGAGAAATATCAATATCTGGTTCATAAGATTTTCAAGCATTTACAGCAATTGGATCTCACCATCAACCATACATATTATTTTGATAATATACAGTTGTACCACTTTGATAAGCAACATGTGATGTTCAATCTGGTCATACTGCTATAGCTGGAGTATTTCAAACACCAACTAATTGTTCTTGTCAAATTCATTTTTTAAAATACACCTTTAAATCCCTTTGATAAACTGCATATGTCTCTCAATTGTAAAAATCCGAATCAACAGCAGAATCAGCAGTAGAATTATCTGTAATAGTATAAGTATCTGTAAATATATCCAACTCTAAAGCATTCCTTTTTGTGTCAATCAATGTAATAGCATCTGAAATTTGAGTACTAGTTACATTTAAATCAGATTCAAGAAGAATTGCTGCATCAATAGCTCATACATAATCAGACCATGAAGCAGATGTATAATCTGTTTCATTCAACATATAAGTTGTACGAGAATAACCATCTTGATACTCCATATTAATTGCAATAAACAATGCACTAGTATCAACAATTTGAGTTGAATAAGTAAAAGTAGATCAATCTGAATTTCATTCACAAGTTATTGATACTCAATTTTCAGTACAAACAATTGATCAAGTACTCATTGTTGGTTGTAAAGCTTCAACTATCTCTTGAACTGTTGTTCATGAAGATACCTTATAATTAGAATTATACCCATCAACACTAGCTCTATAAATTCACATATCTGTAACTGGTTCTACAATAGAATATTCAACAACCTGAGGAACTCATAAAACATTTTGAGTATCTGTTGAAATGATAAAAGAATTTCAAGGTTGACTAGATATTACTTCAAAATACGTTGAATGATCAATAGCAAAAACATTTAATGTTCATGACTGAGAATTAATTAAATCTGTCAATCATGCTGTAACACTAGAAATAGTTGATCAAGTTGCAACAAAACTAACATCAGTTCAATCAATATTAACTATAAAAGTATCTCAAATTTCGATATTCGATGGAGTTACTTTATTTATTTGAGGTTCTGGCTGTTTATTATAAGCATTAACCAAAAGAGTATAACCAACTCAAGCAGTTACAGCTTGCAAAGTAATATTTGTTGAGTTATCAGTTGCTACAACAATTCATGATTGAGGAGATGTATTAATAGCATCTGTCAAAGCAGAAGTTACATACTCAATAAATTCTCAAGTTGAAGTATATTGTAATTGTGTTCAATTAATATCAACAACAAATATATCTCAATTTTCTGGATTTTTAGGTTCTATAAAATTTAATTGTTTTTGAGCATTTACTCATCAAGTAAAAGTAATTGTATCAGGAGAAATTACTGTTGTAGGATTTCATTTTACAACTGCATCAAAATCAGAAGATCAATTTATTAAAGTAGTTAAATCTAAAGAAGTTAATCCTATTCATAGAGTATCCCCATCTAAATCACAAGCTATTTGATATGAAGGAAAAGCTCCTACCAATGAAACAATATCAATACAATCAGTATTATTATCATCAATAATATCAATCTGAATCATATTTCAAGCAGTTCACAACATTTTAGATGTTATATATGATCAATCCAATGAAGTAGATCAAGTTGCATAACTTCATACTTGATTTGACATCGATTCCAAATTTGTAAAATCTTGATTATCACTTACTCAAGTAGCAGAAGCCTCTTGAGTAATTTCAAAATTCAAAGTTTGATTATCTATTCATGCACTCACAGAATCTTGTATTTTATTTACATAAAAACCTGGAGCAATAGCAAAAACTAAATTAGTAAAAGGATACAAATTTGAAAAAAGCAACATAAAAACGACCGTTATTGATGTTGCTTTTTTCAATTTCCTTAAATAAATTGTTTCCATAAATACAAAAATTAAGAAAATAATATTTTTTGTGATATACAAGTTTTTATTTTTGTGTTTATTTATGTTTTTATTTTTAAAAAAGATGATATTTTTATTCTATCACCTAATTAAAATTATATTACTTTTTTTTTCATAAAAATCAATTTTTATTTATTTGTATTTTAAGCCAAAAAAATTATTAGATCCACTTGACTTTTAACCATTTTATTAAATTATTTATATCTAAAATAGATATTTTAGTATCAATTTCTTGTCCCCTCAAATTAAGATATATTTTTATATCTCATTTTTCTTCTTCTTCTAAAAATTGTTTTAATGAAATTAAATCAGTTTTCTTAGCAATTGAAGGAATTTCAACAACATAACGAGTAATTTTTTCTTGAACTTTTTCTTCTCATTCATCATCATTATTATAAATATTACCATTTATTTCCATATTATCTACGTTATTACACTCACAATCAGCTATAATTTTATTTTTATTTATATTTTCATCAGTTTTATTCTCATTACTATCTTCATCTATCTCATTTAATTTATTTAATTCAGTTATTTTTATTCATCTTTTATCTTCAGTAAAATATCAAGCATCACGAGCCTGTTCTCTAACTTTCGTTAAAGAATAAGTAGATGCTTTTCTTGAACTTATTGATTTTCTTCAATATTCTAAATCAAGATTTAAATTTCATTCAACATAAATTATCTTTCATATTTCAATACTATCTTTTAACGAAGCAAAATCTCTATCAAAAACTGTTATTTCAAAATCTACATCATATCACTCACAACTTATAAACATCATGTTTTTACCTGTTTTTGTAAGTATTTTTCTAAATCAAACTATAACACCTATAGTCTTAACTTGTTTTTCTCTTATATCACTCAAGAATTTTTTCTTTTTTTCATCTGTTTCTTCTCTTTCATATAAAAATTTTATCTCGTTAATTGACATTTTTAGAAACTTAGTATTTGAAGATCTTTTTTCACAATACCTCTTTAAATTATCTAAAGGATGTCCAGAAACCATAAACCCCAAAACTTCTTTTTCAAAAAAAAGTTTTTCTTCATAACGAAAAGGTTCAGATTTAATCAAAACTAAATTTTCTTGATATCAAGAAGCTCATAAATCAAACAATCACATTTGAGATGTTATTTTTTTATTATCACTTCATTTTGAAAATCTAAGTATTTCTTCTATATTATGAAACATTTGTCATCTATCTCATAAATCATCCATACTTCATGATTTTATAAGAGCTTCAAGAGACTTCTTATTTATAACTTCCTTTCAAGCATGCTTTACAAATTCATCTAAATTAGTAAATTTTCATCATTCCATACTATTTCTAACCTCAATTATCTTATCAATAGGTCAATCTCAAAGTCATTTTATTGCCTTCAATCAAAACCTTATATTATTATCATCAATATACGTAAAATGTTTTAATGATTCATTTATTGATGGAGGAAGAATATTTATTTTATTACTTAATGCCTCTCAAACTTCTAAAGAAATTCTATCTAAATCTTCTTCGTCTGATACCATCATAGCAGTTATAAACTCAGTTCTATGATAAGCTTTTAAATAAGCCGTCTGATAAGCAATAAAAGCGTAACACGCAGCATGAGATTTATTGAAACTATAATCAGCTGCTGGCATTATCATCTGCTCATAAATAGTTCTTGATGTTTCCTCCTTATATCATCTAAAAGTCGCAGACTTATCTATAAATTCAATTTTCAATTTTTCAACAACTTCTTTTTTCTTTTTTCAAACTCACCTTCTAAGCAGATCAGCTTCAGCAAGAGAAAATCAAGCCATAGACTGAACTATCCTCATAAGTTGTTCTTGATAAACCGCAATTCAATAAGTCACATCCATAAAAGAACTTAAATCTTCAAAAAGTTTTTTTCTTTCTTCATCAACAATATCTTTACCATATTTTTTCTTAAGTTCTTCCTCTAGTTCAGGATACATATAATCAATCTGTTCTTTTCAATACTTTCTATTAATATATGTTTCAATAAACTTCATAGGTCAAGGACGATACAAAGCTACCATCGCAATAATATCATTAAAACTTGTTGGTTTTAGATTTCTAAGCCACATTCTCATTCCATCAGATTCAAATTGAAATACTCAAGTAGTATCTCACAAAGCAAATACATCAAGTACTTCTTGATTATTTAGATCAATTCAAAGCACATCTAAATCTATATTTTTATTTCTCTTAAGTATGTGTCAAGTCCTCTTTATAATACTCAAATTTCTAAGTCACAAAAAGTCCATTTTTAAAAGTCCTAAATCCTCAAGTGGATAAGCACTATATTGAGTAACAACTGTGTTTATGTCTTTTGGTGGATGTTGTAATGCTGTAAAATTAGTCATCTTTTCAGGAGCTATAATAACAGCACAAGCATGAACTCATATTTGTCTTACATTTCATTCTATTTTTAAAGCATCATCAATTATCTCTTTATATTTTTGATTTTCATCATAAGCAGTTTTAAATTCTACAGATTCTTCCAAAGCTTTTGTAAGTTTAGTTCAAGGTTTTTCTGGAATAAGTTTAGCTAAATCATTCATCTCAGCAAAAGAAACTCATCTAACCCTTCATACATCTTTTACAGCAGCACGAGCAGCAAAAGTTCAAAATGTACAAATTTGAACTACTCTATCAGCACCATATTTATTTCTACAATAATCAATTACTTTATCCCTTCAATTATCTGCAAAATCCGTATCTATATCTGGCATAGAAACTCTTGCAGGATTTAAAAATCTTTCAAAGAGTAAATCAAATTCCATCGGGTCCAAATCAGTTATATTTGTCAAATAAGCAAGCAAGGCTCAAGCAGCTGATCATCTTCATGGTCAAACAGGAACTCAATTATTTTTTCACCAATCAATATAATCAGAAACAATCAAAAAATATGCATCAAATCACATTTTATGCACTACAAAAAGTTCGTATTCAAGCCTATCAATTCTTTCCTGAGTTTTTTGATCTAATCATAAAATAATCTCTTTCTTTTTTTCAGTAAAATATGCTTTTGAAGAAGATTTTAATTCCTCAACTTGATAATCAACAAGTGGTTTATCTAACAACTCTACATCAACTTTTTTTATAAATTCATCTATCATTTCATCAGAAAATCCTGAATTAAATCTACTGTTCATTCACTTAAAACACAAATACCTCAAATACCACTCATCAGAAGAAAGTTCTTTCAATTTTTGATTATTTGATAATTGTCATTTTATTGAAGAAGAGATTTCACTACTTTGTCATTCTGAAATTGTCACTATATTGTCATCCTCGTGCTTGACACTTTGTCATCAAACAACCAAAGACTGTCATTCTGGTGAACCTTTAGTCCTCGTACTTGATACGAGGATTGTTTCAGAATCTTTAAAATTATTATTTCCAGTATTAATATTAATATAACTTTCAAAATGTTTCTGATACACTAAATTCACCTCTTCTGGCAAATTAAATACAGGAATCAAAATCCTTCAAGTTTCTATATTTATATTGACTTGAGATGCTATTTTTTGAGTGTTTTCTAATGCTACTGGAATATATCAAAACAAAGCTTGCATTTCCTCTTCATTTAGAAAAGAATAATCTCAATTTATTAAGGTTGGTCTATCATGATTATCTACCTCATGTCAAGTTCACAAAGCTTGAATTACATCTTGAGTCTGTTTATCAGACTTATTTACATAATAATTATTATTACATGCAACCAAGTTTAAATTATATTTATTATGTAACTCAATTAATCTTCAAGTTACTAAATCCTGCTTTGGAATATCTCTATGATCAAGTAATTCAAGATAAAAATTTTCAGGAGAAAAAACATTTTGATACCTCTTTATAAGTTCCATTATTTCATCATCACTTTTTCAAGAAAGTATATAAAAAGGTATTTCTCAAGAGATAGGTCAACTTAAAGCTATTAAATCATTAGTGCATCACTTTATATCTTCTAAAGATACTTTTTTATCTGCTCACTCTAAATTTATATGTGTCAAAATCTCTATCAAGTTTCTATATCAAAACTCAGATTTAGCTAAAAGCACAAGTTTATGATTTATATTTTTATCTAAACTAGAATTTATAAATACTTCAGCTCATAAAATAGGTTTAATTCATGATTTTTTTGCTGTTTTATAAAATTCATGACAACCATAAACATTCATAGTATCTGTTATTGCCAAACTTGTCATTCAAAATTCAACAGCCTTTTTTATATAATCTCAAGGTTTAGGTAATCACTCAAGTATAGAGTAGTGAGTATGGTTGTGCAAATGAGTGAACATCAAAAATAGTTAACAATCTAAAGTTGTTAACTATTTTATTCAAGTTTAAGTAAATTGCTAGTTTTTATAATTATTATTTAACATACTTACAATAATTTGAAACTTTTATATACACATCTCATGTATCACATAAAAACCAATTTAAGTAAGTATCCAAAGGTGGATGTGTAGATATATGTTGAGCAGCAGCATCATTAAAATTTCTAAAAGCCTGAAGAATTCAATATCTAGCAATATCAGCATACCAATAATCAATTCAATCTTGTTCTCAACATCTAGTTACAATATTTTTATACCATCATTCAACAATTCAAGTACTTTTACAATTTAAAGCAATTTTAGTTAGTTTTATACAGGCATTTATACTTCAACTAAATGTATAATTTGTTGGACATCACCATTGTGCATAATAAGTTTTATTAGCTGTTACTAAGGTACTTGTTGTTATTTTTGTTCATCAAGTTGTAGATGTATACCATCATTTTAATGAAAATCAAGCTCTTGTTGTTGTAGCCAATGTTCAAATTGCATTATTATAAGGCACTGTTTTTGTTGTAGGAACTGGTGTTGTTCATCAATTTGCATTGAATGTAATAGTATAATTATTTACATTCCATTGTGCATAATATGTAACATTAGATGTAATAATTGTTGATGTTGTTATTTTTGTTCATCCACTTGTAGCTGTATACCATCACTTAAATGTGTATCATATTCTTGTTGGATTTGTTGGTAATGCTCAGATTGCCGTATTGTATGTTACTGTTTTTGTTGTTGGAGTAAATCATGTTCAACCATTTCAATTAAATGTTACTATATAAGTATTTATTGTCCATTGTGCATAATATGTTATATTACTTGTTATTATTGTCAATGTTGTCAATTTTATTCATCCACTTGTAGATGTATACCATCCATTAAATATATATCATGCTCTTGTTGGGTTTGTTGGCAATGATCATATTGCTGTTCATGATACTACTGTCTTTGTTGTTGGTGAAAATCATGCTCAACCATTTCAATTAAATGTTACTGTATATGTTGGTAATACTACTGTCCATTGTGCATAATATGTTATATTATTTGTTATTATTGTCGATGTTGTCAATTTTATTCATCCACTTGTAGATGTATACCATCCATTAAATGTATATCATGCTCTTGTTGGATTTGTTGGTAATGAGCCTATCGCTGTTCATGATACTACTGTCTTTGTCGTTGGTGAAAATCAAGTTCACCCATTTCAATTAAATGTTACTGTATATGTTGTTGGTAATACTACTGTCCATTGTGCATAATATGTTATATTATTTGTTATTATTGTCGATGTTGTCAATTTTACTCATCCACTTATTGATGTATACCATCAATTAAATGTATATCATGCTCTTGTTGGGTTTGTTGGCAATGTTCATATTGCTGTTCATGATACTACTGTCTTTGTCGTTGGTGAAAATCAAGTTCACCCATTTCAATTAAATGTTACTATATATGTTGTTGGTAATACTACTGTCCATTGTGCATAATATGTTATATTATTTGTTATTATTGTCGATGTTGTCAATTTTATTCATCCACTTGTAGATGTATACCATCCATTAAATGTATATCACGCTCTTGTTGGATTTGTTGGCAATGATCATATTGCTGTTCATGATACTACTGTCTTTGTTGTTGGTGAAAATCATGCTCACCCATTTCAATTAAATGTTACTGTATATGTTGGTAATACAGCTGTCCATTGTGCATAATATGTTATATTATTTGTTATTATTGTCGATGTTGTCAATTTTACTCATCCACTTATTGATGTATACCATCCATTAAATGTATATCATGCTCTTGTTGGATTTGTTGGTAATGAGCCTATCGCTGTTCAAGATACTATTGACATTGTTGTTGGTGAAAATCATGTTCACCCATTTCAATTAAATGTTACTGTATATGTTGATGGTAACACTGTTCAAGTTCATGCTAATGGATTAAATACAAAACATCCTTCAACTGAAAAATCATTTTGCTCAAATACTATTGGTGGATTAGTTTGAATTAATCGGTTATATTCTATAACTACTGGATACTCATAATATGGGGATGTTGATGAAAAATATGAACCTAATAATCCAGCTGAAGTATCTCATACTCAATCTCAATTTGTATCTTTCAAATAATATCTTCTTAAATAATTTAAATCATATTTTTGTGCTTCTTCTATACTTGTACATGTTGTTATATAATATGGACACTTTAACGGATTTGCTCTTGATCATCATACTGTATTTTCACTAAATAATGACCCATATATATATAATTGATTCTTTAATTCACTAAATGTTGCATTTCATCACAATTCATTTAAC
>JAQUWS010000055.1 GCA_028692735.1 Candidatus Altimarinota bacterium | reverse complement strand
AAATAGACTTGAAAACTGATGAATAAGTAGAGAAGAATTACTTTCTGATAAATTTTAAATTAAATAATACATAATAGAAGCAACAACAATTCAAAGTAAACATCATGCAAAAGCTTCACTTGGAAGATGTCATAATGATTCTTTATATTTCTTTCAATCAGGTAACAATTTGTTTATAGCTTCTGCATGAAGTCATGCTTCAAATCGCACATTTATTGCATCATATATGATTATAACAGTAAATGCCATACAAACAGCAAACAAATCATTAGTAAATCATAACTTCAATCATACTGCTGTTGTCAAAGATACAACCACAGCACTATGAACAGAAGGCATTCATCAGCTTCACAAAGCAGCACTCAAATTTAACTCTTTTGTTTTTAACTTAATAATAAATCATTTTATCAAAATAGCTATAACAAAAGTAATCGCAGGAACAAAAATTAAATTGGAATAAAAATACTTCATTAGTTAAAAAATTATTTTATAGAAACTATTTTGTATTCAGTAGTTCAAGCATAAGATTTTACTTTAACTACATCTCAAATATTTTTTCAAAGTAACGCTTTTCAAATAGGTGAATCATTAGATATTTTTGGAATCTCAGCAAGAATACTACTTTCTGTTGTTCAAACAATTTTATAAGCTCATTCTTCATCTGATTCTAAATTAAGAATTGTTACTTCTTTTCATATTATAACTCTATTTTCTTTAGTGCTTTTCTCTTCTTTTATTATTTTTACATTTTTTAATTGATCTTCTAATTCAGAAATTCTTAACTCAACTTGTGCTTGATCATTTCTAGCTTCTTCATATTCAGCATTTTCTGATAAATCTCAAAAACTTATAGCCTCCTTAAGTTTTTCTGCAATTTCAACTCTTCTTTCCTCCCTTAAAAACTTTAATTCTTGTTCAAGTTTTTGTAATCACTCTAGAGTAACATAAACATAATTTTTTTCAACTTTTCACATAAACTATAAATTAAAAAATATAAATTTTATCAAATATTAAGTAACAATCATTTTATTTCATTATATGTATCTTTTTTTATTTTCAATCAAAATATTCTATTTTTATAAGAAAAAACAAATCTTGTGTAATTATCATCATATTCTCAATCTAAATTAATATAAAAACTACTATCTCAAAAATTATTTATTTTCTTTATTTTAAAATACATATTATAAGATATAACATCAAAAATATTTAAAATATCATCATAAGTTCTATCTTCATCAAATATGTACAAAGTAATTTTATTATCAGAAGATGCATATTCTTTATACTTATAAGGATATTCATTAGTAATTCAAAATAAAGTACTAACTTTTGTTATTTCCTTTTCTTTTAATCAATATGAGATAAATAATTCAATCATCTCATTCTCTACATCTTTTGCAGAAGTTAAATCTGTCTCATTAGTCTCTTTATTCTGTTTTTCAATTCTAGATTTAACCAAAACACCTGTACTAATTGAACCTTCAACTAAAGTTCAGGTTTCTATATTTAAATTTTTTTGTTCTATATTTAAATCATTTTCAACTCAAGTAAATCAATTAATATCAGGAATTATAAATTTACTTCAAGTATATGAAGAAACTCAGACTAAATCTATAACTCAACTTGAATCAATTCAATTTTGTTCTTTATCATCCGATAAATTCAAATTATCATATTTTAAACTCTTAAAAAAATTACTATATGATGGAACAAAATAATATAATAATATATGAAGAATAAAAAATAAAGATATAAAAATTATTAAATTTATAGACTTTTTAGAACTCATTTTTTCTATTAATTAATTTTTATCTGAGAAAAATTTAATTGTACTGGAGTATCTCTTCACAATAAATTAACATTAACTTTCAACAATCACTTATTCTCATTAATTTCAGTGATTATTCATTTATTTCATTCAAAAGGACCTTTAATTATAATAGCAGTATCTCATACCTTATACTTTGTAGAAAAAGTCTCAGTATTTTCTTCAACTTTTCACTTTAATTGTTCTAATTCTTCATCTGAAACAGGAACTGGAATATTTCAAGCTCATAAAAATCAAGTTACATTTGGAGTATTTCTGACTATATACCAACTTTCATTAGTAACAACCATCTGTATTAATATATATCAAGGCAATATATTTTTTTTCCTTTTAACTTTAGCTCATCAAGTTTTTACAGAAATTACATCATACGTAGGAATGAAAACATCCAATATATAATCTTCTAATCAAAAACTAGTTCTTCTTTGAAAAAGAGATTGTTTTACATTTTCCTCTGTTCAAGCCACAACTTGAATTACATACCATTTAGCATTTTCCATTTTCTAATTAATTAAATAATAAAAATCTATTTTACATAATCTCTTAAAAAGAAAAGAAGATTACTAAATAAACTATTAAAAATGAAAAGATAAGCTCACAAAAAAACTACAAATGATACTATAATCACAAAATATTTTTTTGTTTCTTCTCTTGTTGGCCAAACAACATGTTTTAATTCCCTCAAAGAATCTTTCATAAATTTCATATAAAAACCCTTAAACAATAAAAAAGTATCACAAATAATCCTTTGTAACACTTGTCAAGTATATTATATATAAACTTTAAAAAAGTCAAAATTAAAAAAATAATCATTTTGACAATTTAGCAGATATATATTAATATATTATATATAATAATATTTAATTTAAATAAAAATGATATTATCAATTATAGTTTTATTTTTATCAATTTTTGTAATGATTATATACATAATCATTACAATACTAAATGATAAGATCACAATACAAGAAAAAAATATCCAAAAAATCCTAAAACAAAGATCAGACCTTATTCCTTCTTTGTATGAAATAAGCAGAAAGCATATAAATAAACATAAAGAAGTATTTAATGAATTAATTAGTCTAAGAAAAATACAATTTTCACTAAATGAGTTTGAAGTATCTTTTATAGAATTTATAAAAAATGAAATTTCTTTAAATCATGAAATTAGATTTATTTATAATATATGCATAAATAACAAAGAACTTCAAAACGATAAAGATTTTCTATATATAAAAAAATTAGTTATAGAAAAAAATAAACTCATATGACAAAATATTGAGAATTATAAAAAAAATATAAAATTTGTAAATAATCTAGTTAAAATAAAAAACTATACAATTTTATGATTATTTATCCCATCTCAAAAAAGACTTGAGTTTAATTTATTAAAAAATATTTTTTAAATAGAATTCATGGTAAAAAACCTTCCAAACCATACATACACTTGATTAAACAAATGACAGATAAAGGAATTTAAAGACTATATAACCTTACTTAAAGAAGGTTTTTTGTTTAACTTAAATTTTGATAAAATAAAAATAGAAAATTATTCAAAAGGGAAGATTATCTCAATTTTATCACAAGGATTAAATATAGAAGAAAAAAAGCAAAACACAACAGAATTAAAAGAAAAAATCTATACTATCTTTAAGAAGATAATAAACTATGATTATACAAATAAAAACATTAGTACAAAAGAAGTATTCTATGAAATCATAACAAATTTTTTTCAAGAAAATAACATTTCACCTGACACTATTAATGAAGAATTTGTTATGATAATTATGGAATTATATAAACAATCTAGTTTTTTGACAAGACTTGACCTCATGTCTGTAAAAGGAATATCAAAAGAAGAATTTAAAAAAATTATATTTGAAGAATTTCAGTTAAACCCAAATGATAAATGTAATGATAAAAAAGCATTATCAAAAATTAATAAGACTTTTCAGGAAACAATTTTGATAATGAAAAATCACTTTAAATTAAACATACCTAAAGATTATTTACAAAAAAAATGGATAAGCATAGACGAATTTATTGACTTTGCATTTTCAACAAATGATGAAAAAAAAACTTGATACAAAAGAATAATTGATTGTGCTATATTAAAAACAATGAATGCCTGCAATAATATAATTGAAAACCCCTTATTATATGAACTAGACTCAAAAATTGAAAAAATAATAGAAAAATTTATAAAAATACCTTGATTAACTATAATAAATGAAAAAAAATGAGAAATAAATTTTTCATACAATAATCTAGTATGATGAGATAATAGTTATTGTAAATGAAAAATAAACTATAGAACAAAAGAAGATATAAAAATATTATTAAAACTTTTATATAACAGAAAATATACAAGATTAGATTTTTTTAAAGATCTTCTTCAATTTAGAATAGAAATTGAAAATGAGAAAGATTGAGAAAATATAGTTTTACTACTTAAAAACCTTTTTTCATGAGAAATAATACTAAAAAATAAAAAACTATTCAATTCAAAAACTATTGAAAACCTAAAAAATGGAAGAATCAAAGTTGTTAACGAAAAAAAATCATGAGCAAGTGATGATTTCATAAATGCATCAATCTCATGACATTTTACAAAAGAAAAATGAGACCATTGAGTAATTCCACCTGCAGAGATCCAAATAGTATATACATGAAATAAAAACGAATCATGATATAATAAACATGAAATATATGATTTAAAAAAATACATATCTGCTATTTCAAGATTGTTTGGATATATAACTCTAGAACAAATAAAATGACTTATTAAACATTTTTGATTAAAATCATGACTTGAAGAAAAATGAATTCTTTTTCACCTATTAAACACAAGTAAATGAAAAAAATCGTTCTTAATGAAAGCTAGATTTACTTCAAAATGAAAAACAAACAATTACTTTTTATCAAGAGATATCTATGATGAAAAATTAACTGAATTATACAAAGATACAAATATAGAATTTATTGATATAAACAATGAAGAATTTGAATGAATATTTGATAAATATATAAAAATCTAATTATAAATTGAAAAAATAATATTTATTAGTATATTTTAATAAATTTAAAATATACTTTTTTTTATGAATAAAAAACTCGAATTACTATTACCAGCTTGAAGTTTAGAAAAACTAAAATTTGCATTTGCTTATTGAGCTGATGCTGTATATGTATGAGCACCAATGTTTTCACTTCGTGCAAGAACAAATGAATTCTCAATTGATACACTAAAAGAAGCAGTAGAATATACAAGAAAACTAAAATGAAACAAAAAAATATATTTTACAGCAAATATATATGCACATAATCTTAAAATAAAGCCATTTTTAGCACAATTTAAAAAAATGTATGAAATGAAACCTGATGCTTTTATAATGGCAGATCCATGATTAATTTATCTTATAAGAAAAGAATACCCAGATGCAATTATTCACCTATCAGTTCAAGCAAACAATACAAATTGGGCACAAGCTGAGTTTTGGGAAAGTATGTGAATCAAAAGAATAATACTAAGTAGGGAAATAAGTATTAGAGAAATTAAAGAAATCCACGAAAAAGTACCAAATATGGAATTAGAAGTTTTTGTCCACTGAGCAATTTGTATGGCATACAGCTGAAGATGTCTTATATCAAACTATTTATCGTCAAGAGACCCTAATCAGGGAACTTGTAGTCATTCTTGTCGTTGGGAATATAAAGTATTTAAAGATAAAAAAAGTGAAGAAGAATTAGAAACAGCTACATGAAGACCAAAAGATTATGAAAAATTGACAGGGAACTACTATTTAGAAGAAAAGGGAAGACCTGGAGAACTAATGGATATTGATGAAGATGAATATTGAACTTATCTTATGAATTCAAGAGACTTAATGGCAATTGATTATTTAAAAGAACTAAAAGATGCATGAGTAATTAGCTTTAAAGTTGAATGAAGAAACAAAACAGTAAACTATCTAGCATCAACTTGACTAACATATAGAAAAGCTCTAGATACAATAGAATCATGACATGAGTATGATAGCAAAAAACTTGCAGAAGAGTTATTTTCAATAGCAAATAGGTGATACATTCCATGATTTTTAGCATGAAATCCATGAAATAATGCGCAATTTTATGAAAACAATTGATCTTTTCATACAAAAATATTTTGTTGAATAGTAAGAGGATATGATATAACAAACAAACTAGCAAGAATAGAAGTAAAAAACAAATTTAATATAAATGATGAAATTGAATTTTTAAGTCCAGATTGAATTTATATTGAGAAAATCAACAAAATATTTAAAATAGAAAATGTAAATCACAGTATATGAAAAAAAATCAAAGAAATAAACAACTTTGATAAAAATAATACTACAGAAGAAATAAGTGCACACTGATGATGATATGAAGTTTGGATTAATTGTGAAAAAGAAGTCGGGGAATTCAGTATAATAAGAAAGAAAGCATAATTATTGTTTTCTTTCTTTTCTAATTTCATTCAAAAGATATATCAAAAAACTGACAAAAACCCGAAAAAACAATCTAAATCATATCAAAATATAAACAAAATAAAGACTCAAATATGGCTTATCAGACAAATAACTTACAAAAAACGAGTCACTAAAAAAATCAAAAAAATCAGTAACATAAGAAACAGGTACAAATGAATTTAAATACACATAAACCAATATACTTATTATAAAAAAGGGCAATAACAATCAAAACAATAAAGAAGTAAGTTTATTGTTTTTTACATTAAAAGAGATAATATCACTACTTATCAACATAATTCACAAAACAAAAATAAAAAAAGTTGAGAAAGATAATATAAAAGACTTATTAACTAAAAAAAATGATCAATCTGATAATATAGAACTTCATATATTTTTTCAATTTTGAATTGAAGATTCTGTTGATAAAACTTTTATATGTAAATTTGTAATTATAAAAAAGAAAAATCACATAATAAGTCAAAAATAAAATTTATGTAATTTTTCAAGTCACAACAAAAAAAATATTAATCAAGAAAAAACTGAAAAAGCTAAAATAAAATAATCCAAATTAGTTAAAAACATAAAAAAATTTATTACATAAAATTTATCCAATTTTAAATAAATAATAAAAAATTGCAATTATAAAAATATGTTTTTTTATAACTTCAACGATATAAATCAAGGAAAATCAAAAAAAACTTAAAATAACGCATTTATTTTGATATCATTTTTTTAATGGCTTGTTTAAAGGATTTATTTTTATACTTTTAATATTATTTATTAAAAGTAACAATAATGATACAAAATCAAAAAAAGTTTTTAACATTTTTTTATCAAAATAATTCAAGTATAGTTAATAATACATTATTTAACATCACATAAGTTATATTATGTTAACCATTTTAGATTTAAAATAATAGCTCCCTATTATTGACTATATATTATTTTTAGTCAATATTAAGAAACTACTTTTAGATTATCATTATAAACTTGCTCTGAAATTATTCATTTTTGAAATAAAAATTCCAAATACTTATTCATTGTTATCATTCAATCTGCAGATCAAGTTTCAATCGCTCAATACAATTGATGTGTTGCTCATTTTCTTATAACATTCGCTACATTAGTATTATTTATAAGTATTTCAACTGTTGGGATTCTTCCCTCTTTATCTTTTCTTTTTACTAGATCTTGCCGAACAACTCATACTAAAGACTCACTTAATTGTTGCCTTATTTGATCCCTCTCATCAGCAGGAAACATATCAATAACTCTTGATACAGTTCTAGAGGTTCAAGATGTATGAAGTGTAGCAAACACAAGATTTCCTGTTTCTGCTGCTCTTAATGCTAGTTTAAAAGTCTCCAGATCTCTCATTTCTCATATCATAATTACATCAGGAGCTTGTCTTAATGCATATTTTAATCAATTATCAAAAGACAAAGTATTTACTCACACTTCCCTTTGCTCAATTAAAGATTTATCACTAGTAAATACATACTCTATAGGATCCTCAATAGTAATTATATGTTTTTTAAAATTTTGATTTATATAATTTATAAAAGAAGCTAAAGTTGTTGTTTTTCAAGTTCATACTGCTCAAGTAACCAAAACTAATCCACTTTTCCTTTTTGCTAAAGCTAAAACCTGTGAAGGTAAAGATAAATCTTCAAATTTAGGCAATACACTTTTTATAGGTCTAATAACTAAACCATAACCATTTTTTTGATTAAAAGCATTAACTCTAAATCTTCAGTATCAATTTACATCCATAGAAAAATCTAATTCTTTCTTTTGACTAATTAAACTTCTTTGAGATTCTGTCAATAAAGAAAAAACATTTGTATGAAAAAATTCTTTTTCGATCTTTGAATAATTTGTCATATAAAATATTTCACCATCTATTTTAAGACAAGGATAATTTCAAGTTGTCAGAATTATATCTGACACTTCCCTTTCTCAAGCTTCTTTTAAAATATCTAATATAAACATAAAATTTTATTTAAAAAAATAGTTAAAATCATTCTAACACAATTAACAAAAAAATACAAACTTTTGACATATTTTCTTTTTTTAATAGAATTAAAAGTATATTACTACTTAAAAAGCACATATGAGGCTAGCACTACTGGATACCTTATCATATTTTTATCTTCTACTTAAGTAGGTATTTATCAGTTTGAATAAAAAACATAAATCTTCTACTTAAAAAAGTAGGAGATTTTTTTTTGAAAAAAATTTATATCATAACTTTATATAATATGAAACAAACAATACTATGCTTAGATATGGAATGAGTTCTTACTCCTGAAATATGGGAAGAAGTATCAAAAAACACTAAAATAAAAGAACTTATGCTCACAACAAAAGATATTGCAGATTATGATAAACTTATGAAACATAGACTTGAGCATATGGAAAAAAACTGATTAACTTTAAGTAAAATTGAAGAAGTAATATCCACAATAGATCCTCTTCCTTGAGCAATAGATTTTTTAAACCGGGCAAGAGAAAAAATGCAAGTTATAATCCTATCAGATACATTTGAGGAATTTGCAAAACCACTTATAAAAAAAATGAACTACCCTACAATATTTTGTCATAATTTAATAATAGAAGATGATAAAATTACCTGATATAAATTAAGAATAAAAGACCAAAAAACAAAAACTGTAAAAAAATTTAAAAA
>JAQUWS010000054.1 GCA_028692735.1 Candidatus Altimarinota bacterium | reverse complement strand
CCGTAAAACGACTCTCTAAACTTATTAGTTTCATCTGCGAAGATTTGCCGCCTTAAGCACTTTTGCTTACTTTTTGTGTAAAAAGTAAGAAGAATAATGATTTTTATCTTTTCTATGATTTTGGAATAAATCCGGAAAGACAGTCTGTGAAAGTTTTTTTGTTATTTTATGTATTATAGATCCTGAAACAAGTTCAGGATGACGAAGGTGTAAAATCAGAAATGACAATTTATACACAAAATCCCCTTAGCCCCCTTTATCAAGAGTGGATGTAAAAGTAAATATATATTATTAAAACTTTTATTTGCTGGTTTTTTGGTTATATTTAGGGAGATAATATATATTTTTATTTCTTATGTACAAAATACTTTTTACATCAGCTTTATCTCCTGAATTAAAACTAGTTAAATCTTTGATTAAAGAGACTCATAATAAATCAAAAATTGATTTTTTTGTAAGTGAGATGTGAAACTATAAGACTATTTTTAATCTAACAAAATTATTTGTAGAAAAAGAGTATGATTTTGTAGTAAATGTGTGAGTTTGTGGTTTTGTAAAAGTCGCTGAAGCTTTTCAAGTATCTAGGATTATAAATATTTCAAATAATAAAGAACTAATTGTTCCTACTCATTTTGAGTTTTTGAAGCTTGAGAGCATAGCTTGTAGCGAAAAGATTGTTTATAGTAAAGATGAATTGTTGTGAGAAGATTATGTAGATATGGAGTCTTATGGATTTGAATTTGTTTGTGATAAATTCAAAATTCCTAGAATTATATTAAAAGTTCCTTATGATGAGATTTGAAGTCTTGAGACAAAAAATCGGAATCAAGATAAATTAACTGAGAAGATTTCTTGTATTGATTTTGAAAAACTTGTAAATGATATAATTGTGTTTCTTGATTGTTACAAAAAATGAAACAATGATTTTTCAGTGTATTATTCACATTATAAATTTAGTTTTTCTGAGAAACTAATTTTTGAAAAATTGTATAATAGATATACAACTTTGGTTTGAGTAGATTTTGATAGTTTTTTTGAGCAAAATAAAACTCTTTCTAAGAAAGAGTTTTTAAAGAGGTTAAGTGATATTAATTAGATTTTTTATCTCAAAGTATCTTTATTTGAAGTTCTGCTCATTTAGGATAAACTATATCGTTTTCTAAATCTGCATGTTCTAAATTTTTTTCTTGTATATCCAAAAATTCTTGTTGGATTTTTTTTATTTTTCTATCTAAATCAAGTCCTTCAAATAATTCAATTATACTTAATAAATATGAAGTAAATATATCATGTTCATTTCTCATCTCAACATAATTTAAGTGTTGATCATTTATTTTTAACATATCTCTATTTCAAAGATTCATTATTTTTTCATATTTTAAGATTGTTGGAAATGTTATTATTTCCTCGTTTTCCATATGTTTAAGATATTCACTTTTGAATTGTATATACAATTCTCAAAGATATTGTAATTTTGGAAAATTTTTTATATCTTCATCATCTATATCTTGTATCAATTCTTTTATATTTTCTAAAGATTTTCTAGTTGGTATATGAAATTCTTTAATTATATAATCCATAACATCTTCTAGACTTAAATCATTTGCATTTTTTAACATAATTGATAAATTAAATTATAAATATTATTTGTATTATATCATAATCATAATATTTAATCAATTTTTTTACATACATATAATATGATTTTATACATAGAAAAAGATGTTTTAGATTATCCACAGACTGAAAAAATAATTAGCTTGTTTCCTAGTGCTTCAAAAGTATGGATAAAAAATTATAAAAATATCTTTGATAAAAGTATCCCTTTGCATCAAGAAAAAAGCTTAATTATAGCAAAATCTAGATGAAGTGCTATATGAAAAACTCCAGATAATTACTGACATACTCCAAATACTTATTTTTTTAAAACTAGTTTAAATTGTGTTTTTGATTGTGCTTATTGTTACTTAAAATGAGCTTTTAAAAACGATATGCAGGTGTATTTTGTGAACTATGAGGATATAAAAAGAGAGATAACTAATCTTGTCATCTCGAGCGGAGTCGAGAGATCTTTCGAAGAAACAAATAATGAAACTCGAAAAAATAATGTTATTAGCAAAGAACAGATTTCTCCATTACAGTCGAAATGACAAATTTTTAATACAATCAATAAAAATGGAAAAATACATTTTAAAGATCCTGAAACAAGTTCAGGATGACAGTCACCAAATATATGATGCCAAGAAAAAAATTCTACTTTATGGTTTTATTCTTCTGATTATTCTGATATACTTTGAAGTAATAAGATAAGTTGATTTTTGAGTGAATTTGTCCCCTTTTTTGAGAAGTTTGAAGGTGTGATGATGGAAGTAAGAAGTAAAAGTACAAATATAAAAGATATACTTGATTTGTGATTTGTACCAAAAAATACAGAGTTTGCTTTTTCTCTGAATCCACAAATATTGATAGAAAAGTATGAGAAATGAACTCCTAATTTAGATGATAGAATAGAAACAATAAACAAACTTATAAATTTATGATACAAAGTGTGACTTAGGTTTTTGCCACTTTTACCAATAAAAGATTATAAAAATATTTATGGTGAGTTTGTTGCTTATATAAAAGAAAGAATTGATTTAGAAAAAGTGCATTCTAGTTTTGCTTCTTGATTACTTTACACAAAAGAAGATTACAATGAGATTTTGAAGAAGTATCCTCGTCTTGATATCCTTTACAGATTAAAACAAGAAAATGATAATTTCGTGAGATGCGATAGAGATGCTCGTGATTTTTTCTACAATTTGTTTCATGATTTAGATGAAAATTGTATGATTTGTATGGATGATTAAATGAGGAAGAGTGGAAATGTGAAAGAAGTCTTTGTAATTCTGAAAGCTTTGCTTGAAGAATCCCTTTTACTTTGTTCTAAGATATTAAATAGTTTAATGGATACTTCGTTATACTAAAGTATTACAATATAGTGAGATATAAGGAAGATTCCGGATCAAGTCCGGAATGACAATATAGATATAATTTTAAAAACGACTAGAAATATTGGGGTCTTAGGGGGAGCAACTATAGTGAGTACTTCTAGAAAGCTCTAAACTTTACAAGCTGAAATTTGCTGCTCCCTTCGGGTAGGCCATCCGTTTTAAAAGCTCTTATTCATCGCTTTTAAATTTTTACTTCGTAAAAAACCTCCTTCAATTACTTTGTAATTGACCCTAAATCTTCTGTTACTTTTGGATTCAAAAGTAAGAAGAATTGGCTTTTTTATAACCTAAACTGCTTGTATTATAGATCCTGAAACAAGTTCAGGATGACGGAGTGTAATTTTAGGATAACAATATAAAGTAGATTCCGGATCAAGTACGGAATGACAGTCTATGAATAGATACATTTCTACTTTTTAACAATTTAACATTTTAACATTATTTATGAATATACTTATAACTTGAACAAATTCTGGTATTTGAAAAGCTTTGAAAGAAAGTTTGTGAGTAAATCATAATATTTTCAAAGTTTCAAAAAATCAATCAGATGAAGATAATTTTTTTCAGTGTGATTTGACACAAAATGAGAATATAGAAAAACTTGATTTTTCTGATACTATTTTTGATATGATAATTTTTAATGCTGGAGTTTGATATTATTCTTGATTTTTTGAACAAAATTTAGAACACTATGAAGAGATTATAAATCTTAATTTACTCTCGCCTATAAGGTTACTTAAAAAATTAGAACACAACATAGATAAAAAAACAAAGATTATTTTTATGTGATCTATTGCTTCAAAAAAGTTTATGAAAAATGGTAGTGTGTATCTAGCTTCTAAATTTGGATTAAGATGATTTGCTTGATGACTAAAAGAGGAGTGAAAAAAAGTGTACATCATAAATCCAAAGATTGTAGAAACAGATTTTCATAAGTGAAAGATTGATTTACCAGAAAATATAAATGTAAAAAGTCCTTTAGAAATAGTTAAGCTTGTAGAAGATATAATCTCATGAAAAGAAACAAGATTTGAAATTGATTTGTAATATCTTGACAGTTATATGTTTTTATGTTAAAATTTATAAAATTTAGTTATTTAAGTACTTTATTTTATGAATTTTTTTTATTTCTTTTTACAAACTGATAAACAAAAACATTTTATCATAAGCTTGCTTTTATTTGTAATGTTTATTTTAATTAGAAGATATTTATTAAAAAGAAAATGATTATTAAAAGAATTGTCATTTTCTTTAAGGGATGTTCTAGTTATTTGAATAATGAAAGAAATAATAGATTTATTTTGATTTTGACATCCTGAATTATTGGATTTATTTGCTGATAGTTTCTGATTAATACTCGTTTTTTATTTTTACTATTTGTTTAAAGAATGAAAAAATGCAGAAGAAAATGATAGGATTTTTAATTTAGAAGCTAAGTTAATAGATAAACTAAAAGATAAATCAATTATACTATACAAAAGATTTATACTTTATGCAAAAATCAATTATAAAGTATTGTTTTATAAAAGAAAAATAATGTATTATATCCCAAATAAAACTAGAAAATTTTTACTTAAAAGATCTCTTTTTGAATTTAGTGAGTTACTAGAGTATTTTTTCTTTTTTAGTATAGTTTGGCTAATTAATTTATTTGTACTAATTGTAAAAATCCCTGTAATTGCTTTTTATGATGCTATAAAATCAATTATTTGGATGATAAAGTATAGTTTTGATTTCAAGAAATCTGATTTAAAAAATGTAGCTTAAAAAAAGACTCCTACGGAGTCTTTTTAGTTTTGATGATTATTTATATCAAAAACTATTAATGTTCAATCTTTAAATCTTCAAAATGCTCTAAATTGCTTATTTATACGAAAATATATAATTCATTCATTTTTTGGTTCTCTGTATCATATCTTATTTCATGAATAAATTCAATTTAATATATTTTCTTTGGATTTCTTATATTGTTTCAAAAGTCATCTTTTATTTAATATATCTAATATATAATCTTCTTCAATAATGATATTTATTTTTAACATAACTATATGTTTATTGTTTTAGATGAGTTTCTTGATTTTTCGAGAAGTTTTTTTGTTTTTTTGTCTAAATCTTTTTCTTCTATAACTCAAACTTCAGTTATTATCTGATTTTCAACAATAAAATCATATAAATCAAGCATATTTGCAAATTTAGTTCTATCTATTTTTATATCATCTTCTAGTGTTATTGTTGTCATAATTTTATATTAAATTATATTTATAGTATTATACATAAATCAAATGCAAATTCAAAATTTTATTTCTTTAATAAATTTATAAATGCTTCACTTGGTAAACTTACTTTACCGAATTGTTTCATTTTTTTCTTTCATTCTTTTTGTTTGTCTAGAAGTTTTCTTTTACGACTTATATCTCAACCATAAAGTTTTGCTGTTACATCTTTTCTCATAGCACTTATATCTTCACGAGCAACTACTTTTCATCATACTGCAACTTGTATAGCAATAGCAAATAAAGCTCTTGGAACAACCTCTTTAAGTTTCTTTGTAATTTTTCCTCATACATAGTTTGCTTGTGATTTATGACAAAATACACTTAGAGCATCAACTTTTTCTCATGCTATAAGTACATCTAGTTTAACCAAATCATCTTCTTTATATCTCAAAAACTCGTAATTTAGGCTAGCATATCAGCTTGATAAACTTTTTAATTCATCATAAAAATCTCAGATTAATTCTGCCATAGGTAATTCATAAGTAATCAAAACTCTTGTATCATCTATATAAGCTTGATTTACAAATATTCATCTTCTTTCTTGGGATAATTTCATAAGATTTCAAATATAATCTGTTGGAGTTATAATCTCACATTTAGCTATTGGTTCTTCCATAGATTGATATAATTCTCTTTTTGGTAAATCCTCTGGGTTTGATATATAGATATATGTAAATTTTCTTCATTCTGCTTCAAATACTTCTGGATTAAATCTAGAGTATTCTTCAGCTTTACTTCATGGTAATTTGACTTTGTAAGTTACTTGTGGAGATGTTATAATTACATCCATATTGAATTCTCTATCTAGTCTTTCTTTTACTATATCAAGATGTAATAATCATAAAAATCAACATCTATATCAGTGTCATAGAGCAGGACTAACCTCTGGTTCTATTGTCAGAGCAGAATCATTTAGCATAAGTTTTTCAATAGCATCCACAAAACTTGGGTATTCATCACTATTTATTGGAAATACTCAAGCAAAGATAAATGGAGTAACTTTTTTAAATCATTCAATAGCTTTAGCTGTTTCGGGTCTTGCTTTTGGTCATTCTATATTTTCTGGTTTCCAAAGCGTATCTCATACTTTTGCATCTCTTATAGATTTTAATCATGTTACGACATATCAAACTGATCAATTTTCTATTTTTGCTGCTGAAACATATTTTGGGGAAAAATATCATACATCAATGGCTTCTATTTTTTTACCAGTATTTAAAAAGTGTAGAGTATCACCTTTTTTTATTTCCCCTGAAAATACTTTTACATAACTAACTACTCATCTATATGTGTCATATTGACTATCAAAAACTAGTGCTTTAAGTTCAGAGTTTTCACTTTGAGACAATTTTTCAAATACTCTTGGCTCTTTTATTCTATCAATTATTGATTCTAACACTGCTTCTACATTTTGTCATGTTTTTGCTGAAATTGGTATAATTTCTTCTTTTGTACATCATAAAAGATTTATAATCTCTTCTGAAACCTTGTCCACATCCGCTGCAGGTAAGTCAACTTTGTTAATTACTGGAATTATATCTAAATTATGTTCTATCGCCATATACACATTTGAAAGAGTTTGTGCTTCAATTCATTGAGTAGCATCAACAACAAGCAACGCTCATTCAACTGATGCTAGAGTTCTTGAAACTTCATACTGAAAATCTACATGTCATGGAGTATCTATCAAGTTTAATTCATATCATTTCCATTGCATTCTAACAGGAGTAAGTTTTATTGTTATTCATCTTTCTTGTTCTAACTCCATTGTGTCAAGAGTTTGAGATTTCATATCTCTTTTATCTATAGTTCAAGTTATTTCTAGTAATCTATCAGCTAAAGTAGATTTTCAATGATCTATATGTGCTATTATTCAAAAATTCCTTATTTTAGATATATTCATAGTAATTTCAAAGTATTATTTTATTTAAATTTTATGTATTTTATCAAAAACTTTTAAAATGTAAAAATATTATTTTTATTTGATAATTTTTTTATAGATTATTTGACACAATTATAATTATATGATTTAATATAAATGTTATTTTAGTTTAATAATTATATTGATATGAAAATTAAAAATATTGCAAAATTATTAATTCTTTTGTTTTGATTAAACTTATTATCTGTAAATGCAGAAGATATTGGTTTAAGTATAAAAGATATTTCTAAAGATAGTGATACAAGTTTAAAGGTAACATTTGATAAAGCAATCTGAGATAGTTGAATTTCTTGAGATATAAAGCTTTTTAAAGATTTAAGTATTGTTAGTGCTACAAAAGATTCTTTAGTACCTAATAAAATAAATATCTCTTTAAATGATGATTTAACTATTTGAAGTACTTATAATCTATTTCCTGTTTTCTGAGCAGAATGAAGTGCTGATTTTATCTTTGAAGAACCAGCTAATATAAAAATCTTGGAAAGTGAATGAATTAGTAGTATAACTATGAAAGATAAAAAAAATATTGAAGTCTATTTTAATACTCTAAATTGAGATGAATTTGAATTTAAATTATTAAAAGAAATAAATATTGTTGAAAACTCATCAAGTTGATGAAATTTAATTCTGAAAACTGATAAAAGTATTGAATTAAATACTGACTACATTCTTATGATTTTATCATTAAGTGATATTCAAAATATTTATAAAATTGATGAACCAATCTTCAATTTTGATATAAAAGAAAATTCAACTTTTGAAAAAACAGAAACAGATCAAAGTATAAAAGATAATTTTACAGCTCCTGTTACAGAGACAATAAATCCAGTTGAAAATGATACAGAATTAAATGCATGAATAGAAGATACTTCTACATGAAACTTAAATAATGTTGCTTTAGATACAAAACAAACACCAGATACTTGAGCTGAAACATGGGTATTAATGTTTTTAACATTAATTATGAGTAGTTTTTACTTTTTGGCTAGAAGATTTAGTTAAAAAAACGCATAAATATTTGATTTTTAAGTTAAGAAATGGTTTAATATATATATAAATTAATTTCTTAACTTTTTTTATGGAAAATTTAATGATTCAAGAATTAAAAATAAAAGATCAATTATTGCAAGTTATGATTGATAATGAATGAAGTGATATGTATATCACTGTTTGATCACATCCTGCAATAAAAATCTGATGAGAAATTTTAAGAATAAATGAAGGAATTAATATACTTACAGAAGAAGATACTTTTCAGTTTGCAAAATCATTGATAACTGAGAGACAGCATGATGCTTTACTAGCAACAAAAAATTTAGATTTTTCATTTACTTATAATTGAAGAAGGTTTAGATGAAATGTATCATTTCAAATGAAAAGATATATGGTTGTATTAAGACTATTAACTTCTCATATACCTACATTGGACACTCTTTGACTTCCTGATATATACAAAGAAATTACAAAAGTATGACAAGGATTAGTATTAGTTACATGACCTACATGATCAGGTAAATCAACTACTATGGCATCTATGATAAATCATATAAACGAAAATTATAATAGACATATTATTACAATTGAAGATCCTGTTGAATATGTACATGAACATAAAAGATCTATAATTGAACAAAAAGAAGTATGAAAAGATGTTTTAAATTATGCTACAGCTTTGATGTGAGCCATGAGACAAAACCCTCAAGTAATATTGTTTTGAGAGATGAGAACTAAAGAAGAGATTGAAATGTGATTAACTCTAGCTGAAACTTGACATCTAGTTTTTTCTTCACTGCATACTAGAAATGCTTATCAAACTATAACAAGAATGATAGATAGTTTTGAATGATGAGAACAAACACAAATAAGGTTACAGATTGCTGAATCATTAATTTGAGTATTTTCTCAAAGATTACTTCAAAGAAATGATTGAACATGAGTTGTGCTTGCTAAAGAAATCTTAATAAAAAATAGTGCTATATCAAATCTAATAAGAGAAAATGATTTACACCAAATACCTTCTGTAATACAGATGTCTCAAAGAGATTGAATGCAGTTACTTGAAAAGGATTTAGTTGATTTAATAAGAAAATGATATATTTCAATGGAAGAATGATTAAAATATGC
>JAQUWS010000053.1 GCA_028692735.1 Candidatus Altimarinota bacterium | reverse complement strand
AATATAAAGATTTATACTATAAAGTTATTCACTTTTCATTATTATCTATTCACTATTAACTAACCACACTTGTTCCTTCCTTATCACCTAGTATAGCTTTCTTTAAAGCATTTTTTTTGAATAAATTAACTACTTTTAATGGTATTTTTTCATCACGAGCAAGAGCTATAGCAGCTCAATCCATAACTTTTAAGTTTTTTTCAAGCACTTCTTTGTAAGTTACTTTATTATATAACTTAGCATCATCAAATTTTTTAGGATCTTTGTCATAAACTCCATCAACTTTTGTTGCTTTTATAATCATATCAGCTTCTATTTCTATAGCTCTCAAAACTCATCAAGTATCAGTTGTAAAATAAGGATTTCATGTTCATCAAACAAATACTACAACTTTACCATCTTCAAGATATTTTATAGCCTTTTGTTTATCAAATCTTTCTCCAATTCAATCATAATTTACAGCAGTCATAAGCCTTGATTTTAATTTATTATTTCAAAAATAATTAACCAATGCAAGTCAGTTTATGTAAGTTGCTGTCATTCACATATAATGTGATGTATTTTCGTCAAATCACAAGTTTTCTCAAAAAACTCATCTAAAAATATTTCCTCATCAAATCACAATTCAAATCTCAATATTTTCTTTTTGTAAATCTTTCAAAGTATCTTTAAGAAATTCTAAAATTTTCGGATCAAAAGTATTTCAAGTATCTCAAGCTAATGCTTCTCATGAAATCTTTAATAAAACTCTTTTATTTTTCTTAGGCATATGATATTATATTATTTAAATAATTGATCAACTTTTGTGGTTTCATCCCAAGTTCTTGCTTTTAATTCAGTACTTTTTGTACTCATATTTGCAAAATCTACTCAAGTTCAAGTTTCTAAAAGTAAAATTCAATGTTCTTTTGTTTCATAATTTATATAATGTTTTTCATATAAATATTTATCTCACTCAAGTCTTAATAAATAAAACCCAATAGATTTATCTTTTGTTATATCTCTACAAGTATTCCAATAAGAATATGTATAATTTTCTATTAAAAAATCAGTTAATCAATCACATTTTAAATCAGTAGTAAAGTTTTTTTCTATTACTAAATTATTTACATTGCTTGAAACTTCTTTTACTATGTTTGTTTCTTCAGTTGTTGTCTTACTTGTTTCTGAAGATGTTGTTTTTGAAGTGTTTCATTCTTTTTCAGGTATATAAATTTCAACTTTTAATTTATATGTTGAATCTCATGAATAAGCTGTAAAAATATAATTATTTAATCAAAAATCAAGAGTCTTAAATTTTGAAGAAGCTAAATATTTAAAATCTTTTTCTCAAGATTTAAATTGTTTTAATTCATATAAATCATTTGGATAAGATGATGTATCGTTAGAAAAACTAACTTCAATTTTATCTACATTTGACAACGTTTTTCAGTTAATATAAAATTCTCATGAATAAAAATCAGTTCAAGATAGATCTGAAATTTCTATTGTAGGATCTCATCAACTAAGTGAAGATATAGTTGTTTTTGGCTCATTTGTATTTTCAGTTATTGTGTCTTCTTGAGTTGAAGTATCTTCTACTCTATTACTTCAAGTATCAGTAACAACTTCATTTCAAAGTAATTCATCTTTTGCTTGGTCTATTTCATCTTGATTACTATTAAAAAAACAAGATGACAAAAATAAAACAAGAACCAATAAATATAATTTTTTCATATAATAAAAGTTATTTATAAAATTAATCTTCATCACTTGTATATAATTTAGCTCATTCTGCTCAAAATTTTGTTGCTAAATAATCAATTATAATTCAGTAAATTGCTCAAGTAGATAAGGTAAATCATGCTAAAAAAGCAGCTCTGGAATATCACATAATATAAGAAGAAAATGTCATATCAATACTAATTAAAGCTCAAATTAATGCTCATCTTATAACAGGATACATCCTTATATTAAATACTGGATGAACTTTTACAAATCACACAAAAATCAATACAAAACCTATTAAAAATCTATTAAAAACAATACTTGCCATAACCGGTCATCTCCAATAATTATGATCAAGTTGTAAAAAAGGATCTGCTTTCCATGAAAGATACGCAGAAATTATACCAAAAATTAAACTTAATGAAATAGCAAGAAACATTCTTCTAACAATAAATTTAGAAACTAAGGCTGTATCTTTTTTCTTTTTTTTAGGCATATTTTTATTGTTAATTATAAACAATATATAATATAATCTTAATTTTAAAAAAATAAAGTTTATTTTTTGGTAAACAAAACAAAAAATTTGATTTTATACAAAAAAATAATATTATTTTTAAGTAAAAAAAGATAAAGATAAAAATATTATTATAATAATACTAATTTTGTATGAAAAAAAAATTAATCCAATTAAAAGAATTATTTGAAAAAGAGATAAAAGACTGTAATACTCAAGAAGAATTAAAAAAAATTGAAGACAAATTTTTATGAAAAAATTGAGAATTAAAAGAGATATTAAAATGACTTAAAGATTTATCTTCTGAAGAAAAAAAAGAAATTTGACAAGAATCAAACAATTTAAAAGTAAACATAGAAGAAACATTAAAAAATAAAGAACAAGAATTAAAAAATTCTCAGTTCAAAGATATTGAAAATAAAGAAAAAATAGATGTAACTCTAGAATTTTCATCAGAAAATACATGACATTATCATCCTATTAGTATTACTTCAAAGCTTCTAGAAGAGATTTTTATTTCACTAGGTTTTAAGATAGAAGATGGTCCTCAAATAGAAAAAGTAGAATACAATTTTGATAAATTAAATATTCCTGCAGATCATCCTGCTCGTGATGTTTGGGATACTTTTTGGATTAGTGATGAAATAAATAAAGATTTAGAAGACAAAGAAAAGCTACTTTTAAGAACTCATACTTCTCCAGTTCAAATAAGAACTATGTTAAAATGAGAATTACCTATAAAAACTATTGTTCCAGGAAGAGTATTTAGATATGAACAAGAAGACGCAAGACATACATGTAATTTTTATCAATTAGAATGACTTGTAGTAGGTAAATGAGTGACATTTTGAGATTTAAAATGGACTCTTGATACAGTTATGAAAAAACTTTTATGAGATGATACAACTCTTAGATTTAGACCTTATATATTTCCATTTACAGAGCCAAGTGCTGAAGTAGATGTAAGTTGTCAAATATGTAAAGGAAAAGGATGATCTTGTGGTATGTGTAGCTGAACTTGATGGGTTGAACTTCTTTGAGCTTGAATGGTTCATCCAAAAGTACTTTCAGATTGTGGTATAGATCCAGAAGAATATACATGATTTGCATTTGGTATGTGAATTGATAGAATAGCATCACAAAGATTTGGTATAAGTAGTTCAAGAATGATGTATCAAAGTAAATTAAAATTAAACGAGCAATTCTAAAAAAATAAACAATATTGGTGAATAAAAAAGAAAAGTCACAATTAAAATTAAATGAGCAATTCTAAAAAAATAAACAATATTGGTGAATAAAAAAGAAAAGTCACAATTAAAATTAAATAATACTAAAAGTTTAAGATAAAAATTAATAAAAATATATGAATTTATATTGTTTATATTTTTGTCTATAAATAAGTTATTATTTAATTTTTTTTATTATGAGATATTTTATTTCTTGTAAACAACAAGGTGTAGATATAAGGAATCTTATATTAAGTTTAAATATTATTTCAAAAGCTATTGAAGAACTTTGAAATGAAACATATATTTTTTTTAGAGATACTCAAAATTGGTGAGATGTTATAATTCCAAAAAAAGATGTTATGCAAAAAGCTTTTGAGGAAATTGATAAAAGTGATATTATATTTGTTTTTGTAGATTATAAAGAGAAAAGTGAATGAATGCTTTTAGAATGTTGATATGCAAAAGCAAAAAACAAAAAAATCATAGTTGCGATAAAAAAATGAGTTGAATCAGATTTATTAAAAAGTATAGCTGATAAAGTAATTCACTATAAAGATTTAAATGATTTAAAAGATGAAATAATTATTTAATAATAAAAAAACTAGTTTAGTCAAATAAAAAATTATATAACAATTGACTAAAATTAATAAAACGCTAAAATAAATTTGTTAAATTTGTAACAATCAAGAAAAATGCTACAAAATATACTAACAAAATACTAGAAAGAAAAGACTTTTTATCTAAAAATTAGAAAAGAGAGTCTTTTTTTATTATAAAAAAACTAAAAAATATATATTTAAATATAAAACTATGAAAAACAAAAATTTAGAATATAGAATGCAGAATATAGAATGTAGAATAAAGGTAAAAGATAATAATGCAAATCATAAATTCTACCAACATACAGCTAATAAAACTGCATTCACTTTAGTGGAGTTAATAGTTACAATAGTAATTCTAGCAATTTTATGAACAATTGCATTTATAAGCTTTCAATGATACTCAAAAAATTCAAGAGACTCAGTAAGAATAGCAGATATAAATAGTACAAAAAAAAGTCTAGAAATATTTATAACAAAAGCATGATTTTACCCAACCCCAGATAATGGAACAAATATAATATATAGTTGAGCAACAGTATGGACAGAAGGGACAATATGAGCAAATGTAATAAAAAATATACAAAGTGTGAGTAAAGTTATAACAGATCCATTAACATCAAACGAATATACATACAGTATAACAAGCAGTAAAAAAGAATATCAAATATGAGCAATAAGTGAATGAGGATGACTAACACAATCAATAACAAACAATGCATATGCAACAGACCTAAGTAAAACATCTGCAGTAGCATATATAACATGAAATTACAACGAAAAATTTACAAAAGTAAATACTTGAGCAATAAGTTGGATTCTAGCTCAGCCAAGTATAATTGTATCAGATATATGAAATCCAGATTTATGAAACATTTTATCAAATAAAAAACTAACATATAACAATTACTGAAGCTATCCACATTCATATAATCAAAATAGTACATGATGATTTGATTATAATAAACCAACACAAATAATATATAGTGGGTCATTACTTGATTTACATGATGTAAACTCAAACAAATTAGATTTTATAACAAATTTACAAGATGCATATTCTTGAACAGTTCTTGCAACAAATCCTATATATGAGGAGATAATGTGAGCAG
The DNA here is from genome assembly GCA_028692735.1 of Candidatus Altimarinota bacterium. Lineage (GTDB taxonomy): Bacteria > Patescibacteriota > Gracilibacteria > BD1-5 > UBA6164 > Altimarinus. The sequence continues at coordinate 4,215 of JAQUWS010000053.1, read as the reverse complement.
ATCCTATAAATGATTCAACATGAGCAATAAATATTGTAAATACATACATAATCTCAAATAAAGGATGAATTAAATTAAAAGAAGTAACTTTGCTTTGAGATAACTCTACAGGATGAGAATCATGATGATGAGAAATTAATTTCTATACAAGTTGTACCTGACAAAATACACCTATTCCATTTTCAGCAACAACAACATATAATTGATGTGATAAGGCTGATATAATTGTATGTGCATGAAACTGAAGCTGATATACTATATCATCATGTAATGTATGAGCAACTATAGCTTGAACATGAATAGCTTCATATGGTAACATATATCAATTTGGTAAATCTGATATTTCTTTTTCAGCTTGAATTTCAAGCTATAGTTATGATTGGAAATCACCTGGATGAACAGATGCCTGAAGTGCAAATGATTGGGGAGTATTAGATGATAACACAAATACTGCAACTTGGTTAAATTCTGATAGTATAAGTAGAATAAAGATGCAGTGACCATGTGCAAACTGATATCATATTCCAACAAATGCAGAATGGAGTGGTATTGCTAATGCTTGAGGATGGTCATGGGGTGATTGATCTAGAATATCAAATACATTAAAATTGCCTATGTCTGGGTATAGTAATTGGGATGATGGGACTATATACAATCAAGGAACAGAAGGTGGTTGTTGGTCATCATCACCTAATGGCAATGGTGCAAATTACTTAAAATTTGATTCTGGTAGTCTTTACCCTAATGATTTTCGTCAACGTTCGTTCGGTTTTAATATTAGGTGTATAAAAAACTAATTAGATAGAATAAATAAATTATTGACAAAAAATAAGATATATGTATAAATACAATATCTTATTTTTTTATTAATCACAATATGTCAAAAAAACAATGATTACCAAAAAATCTTATAGAACAACGTATTTCAGATAGTGCTGAAAGACATTACAATGATTTAGAAAAATTATGACAAAGAGCAAAACAAGAAAAACCAACAGATAAAGAATTACTTGAAAAATTAGGTGAATTAAAGGATCTTACATTAATACAAGTTGAAAAATTACTTGGAGATGATATTGTTTATATAAAATGAAGTATAAAAGTATTAACTGAAATAGCAAAAGTTAATACTCAACTATTAACTGCATTATGATACAAAAAAGTTATGTCAGGTAGAGAAATTATTTGAGCTAAGAAAATTTAAAACCAAAACCTCCATTCTTTCTCCACTCACTTAGAAATCCCAATCCTTTTTGAAACATTTATTTTATGTACTTTATATCAGACATCTTCCAAAAAGATAATTGAATTATCTTCAAGTAAGTTAATTCAATTATCTTTTTTTGTTATATCAAAAGCTAAGCAAACTTTTGCAGGTCAATTTGATAATTCTTTTATATCTTTTCATTGCCATTTTCTATTTTTTATCATTAATTCTTCTCACTTATAAGGAATTACTGATCTGATAAGTACAGCAGCACCATAACCGGATTTTTCTGAAACTATATTCATACAATAATACATTCCATATGTGAAATAAACATAAAGGTGTCAGGCTTCTCTAAACATAACTTCATTTCTTTGACTTTTTCTTCATCAAAATGTATGACTAGCTTCATCATCTTCTCTGTATGCTTCAACTTCATTAATTATTCAAGAAATAACTCAATTAGAAGTTATTTTAGTAATAACTTTTCAAAGTAAATCTTTTGCTAAATCTACTGAATTTTTATTATGAAAAAAATTTGAATCTAATCTCATATTTTTTGTGTTATTGAATCTTGCCTGATTTTTTTAACTAATTCTTCTGTTTTTTTACTGTAACTAAATGCAACAAAAGGGATTTCATAAACTTGAGAAAGAATCATACTATGAAGTCTCATAGATAAACATAAATCTATTTTTTTATCTTTGTAAAATGAATAAACTTCATTTAAATCTTGAATTAGATAAACCTTGTTTTCAAGTTTAGCTCAGGAAATTATATTTTTATAATAATCCAAATCATTAGATTTTTCATCAGTTTTATTTATGCTATGTGGTAAGAAAAAAACTTGAGCATTTTTACTTAAAAGAAGCTCAATAAGTTCTCTAATCATAAATATTTCTATTTTTTCGTTTCAACTTTTTCAAATTTGTCATGCTCTAAAAGTAATACCAATTTTTTTATTAGAATAATCTATGTTTTCTAAATCCTTTAAAGAAAACTTAGTCGATTCTATTTCTTTTAAAAATACATCTTTTTCTTTTATATCAAGAACGGGTTTATTATCAATTATTTTAGGATTATTTATGTTGTCAAAAAACACTGGATCATCAATTATTTCTGCAGTAATCTTTAATTTTTCTAAAGTTTTAAAAGATGAAGCATCTCTTACATAAACTTTGTGAGCTGATGAAAAAATAAGAGGAAGTTTACTTAGATTTTCTTTATTTTTTATATTTATTCAAACAGCATAATAAATAACTTTTTTTCTAAATAATTTAAAAATTTTATTTCTAAAAATAAGCTGATCTAATGGTGTATTATTAGCTTGAATCTCATTATCATAAATAATTCATCATCATCAAACTACAATCAAATTACTCCAAATAACTGACCTTATAAAAACAAAAAAATTCTTTATATTCCTAAAAAAGTTTTTCTTTTGTCTTATTCAAATTGGAAAATATTCTAAATAAGTTACATTTTTTTTACTAAAAAATGGATTTTTTACATCATAACTAAATACTCTAAAGTTAATTTTTTTATCATTATAAATTTTTTCAAAAATTTTTATTTCGTTTTTTAAAATCAACTCATCTCATAAGTTTTGACATCAAATAGAAGCAAATATTGATATATTCAAATTAACAAAATTAAAAATTAAAGTTTAAATATTATATTGATTTTAAAAAAAGCTCAAATTTGTTTTACAAGAGTTTTTTTAAAATAAATTTGTAATTTTATATTTTTAACTTACAATTACAAATAAGCAGTCTTTTTATAAAAATACTATTCACTTATTTATCACTAGAACATTAGTGTCAATTAATAAAAATGGTTTTTTGCAAGATTATGCTTGTAGTTTAATTTTTTTAATTGTTAATATGACAGAACAAATAAAAGAAAATAGAAAGCTATTTGTTTGAAACTTACCTTGGGAAATGAGAGGTAAAGAATTAGCAGAAGCTTTTAAAGAATTTTGAGATGTAGAATTTGCTACAGTAGTTTTAGATAAAGAAACTAAAAAAAGTAAAGGTTTTTGATTTGTAACTTTTGTAAATATTGAAGAAGCAAAAAAAGCATTAACTGAAACTAATGAAAAAGAAATAGCTGGTAGAAAAATATATGTTTCATACGCAAAAGAAACACCAGAAAGAGCATAATTCTTTAAATAAAAAAAACAGATTAAATATCTGTTTTTTTTATTGCAAAAAAACAGTTTTTAAATATGCTTTAGAAATAATTTAATTTATTTATTTAATAATATAAAGTGAAAGTTTTTGTTTTTGATACTGAGACTACGTGATTTATTAATAAAAAGGAATCTAGTTTAATTAAACAACCACATATTATACAATTTGCATGAATTTTATGAGATTTTACAAATGGTGAATTTAAAGAAGAAAAAAGAATAGATGTATATATAAACCCCTGAATTCCTATCCCATATTCTTCAAGTTTGGTTCATAATATATATAATATTGATATACAGGATAAAAAAAATATTGAATATCATATAGAAGATATATTGTACCATATAAATATTCCTGATATAATAATCTGACATAATGTAGAGTATGATGAAGAAATGGTTAAGCTTGAATTAAAGAGATTATGAAGAGAATATGATTATAGGCCAAAGCAAGTTATGTGTACAATGAAAACAACAGTTGATTTTTGTGCGATAAAATGAAATTGAGAAAGATATAAATATCCAAAATTAGGGGAATTATATAAGACACTTTTTTGAGAATATTTTGTTTGAGCACATAATGCAATTATTGATGTAGAAAATACTTTAAAGTGTTTTGTTGAACTTGTCAATAAATGAGTATTGCATGTAGAAGAAAAAAAAGAAACTATAATGAGTTTATTTTAAAATATTTTTTTAAAAATTAAAATATGAGCTATAATGATTTAATTAATATAGATGAATTAAATAAGAAAAAAGAAGAATTTAATGATGAGAGATGAGAAGTTTCTTTTTATTGCAAAGATTGTAGAAAAAT
>JAQUWS010000007.1 GCA_028692735.1 Candidatus Altimarinota bacterium | reverse complement strand
TTTCGCACTTGTCAGTTACAGCAGACCCTAATTTAATTGCCCCTGTAGTTCCAAGAGTTTTTAATCCTGTTACAGTATCAGCGCTTCATACGGTCATTATATTAACTCATTCTATTGCAACTAATCAAGCACTAACTCTTGATATAGTTGTATCAGAAGCGTGTCATAGTTCTATTATTCAACCCGTAGTTATAGTTCAAGTTACTCATAGAGTTCAACTCATTGTAACTCATTCAGCTCAATCTGTTGTGACAAGTGTTAATATATCAGCTTTTCCAGTAGAAGAAAAAGTTAATGGAGATGCCTGATTGTCATATAGTAACCAACTTAGAGAATTAGTTAAGCTTGATATGTTTCAACCTGCTAGAGAAAGTGCATAATTTGCAGAACCTCAAGAAGCTTGACAACTTACTCAAACATTTATTCAACCAGAATGGGTATCTAAAGCTCTAAAATATCAACCTATTGAGGCTCAAGTATCTGCTGAATTTGAAACTTTACCAACTCAAGCAACTCATCTTCATTGGTTAGCTCAATTAGTACAAGCAACTCATCATATTCAAGTTCAAGTATCAGAAACAGAAGCAACTGCTTCTCAACTTAATCATAAATTTCAAGTATATGTATGTCAAGTATTAGAATGTGCAACAACTAATTTTGCTCAAGGAAAATCTGTAAAATTAGCATCTGATCATATTAAAGCAGATAACAAAATTGTATTACTTGTAAAAGTTTTTATTCAAGCAACAGTTTCATCTCAAGTATTATGTACTACTGCTGTGTCGTCGGCTGGAACATATGCTACATTTGTATTAAGCATATCCCACTTTGACAAAGTTTGTCCTGGATTATCAATGTTTGCTATAAGATAATCTCAAATTTGAATTGCTATTCATCAAAGAGTTCAAGCAACTGAAATAATAAATAAGTCTCATTTCATAATTGCTCATGCAGTTCAAGATCAACCAGTAGCAGGAAAAGTATTTACAGATGCATTATAAGCACCTCTATAATCTAAAAGCCCCGCAACCATTGAATCTACATAATCTTTCATTGATTTTACTGTAGAATATTTTGTTGTTGAAGATCAATCCGTAATTACATCATTAGATTTATTTAAAGCATCTTCTGGAGTAAATCATAAAGCTGCTTGTTTTCAGTTCCAAACTCATTTTTCTGTATCTGAAACAAATCTATATGAAGAAGTTTGAGTTACATTAGCAGGATTTGCAGAATAAGCAAAAATATCTTGATTTTTAGCTGTTGGATCATAAGTTGATTTTAGCATATCTCATCAACCTCAGAAATTATCCTCTACTATCAAAACATCTTCATCTTCATATTTTTTTATTATTAATTTATTTGTCATAATATGTTTTTATAAAATTAAATTCATGTATAAGAATAGACTAAAGATGCACGATCATCAGCAATAAATTCAAATTTATCACTAGGGAAGTCATTAGAATCACTAGGATATTTTTTATTTCAATCAGAATCAATAGCAACTATTTGCCATTGTGCTTCTGTTGTTGCTCTTCATAAATCTGCTTTACAAATATATGTTGTTCATGGAGTTGTAGTATCATCTACTAATGTTTGGTAAGACATATAAAATAAGTTAAATATTAAATTTTAATTATATAATTTAAAACAATATAAGGTTGTAAATTATTATGAGCTAATCATCATCAAATAGATTCTGGAGTTCAAGTTCAAGCTACTCCTCATCAAGCTCATCATCAATATACATTGTTTCAAGCTCATCAAGTTCATCATAACAAAGGAAAAGTATGTGTATGTGAAGGTATCATTGTTGCATCAAGTGTTACAGTTTTAGCTCATCAAGTTTCTCATAATGCATCAAATTCAGTTTGAGTACTATCATAACCAACTACAACTTTACCTTTTAAGTTTGGAAGATTAAAATGTGTTCAATCAACACTACCATAAGTAGTTCCAATTATAGCAAATAAACTGGCGTATGTTCAAGCTCTTAGTAATGAAGCTCAATTACATATTAGCCAATTAGTTGGGGGTGTTCATGTAGTCCATATTTTTATTTCTCAAGTTATTCATCATATAGTAGAAACATTTTCAAAAGTAGGGGCAGAAGTTTCTCAATTACTTTGTAATACTTCTCAAACTGCTCACAATGCTAATTCAATAGTTTCTCAACTTCAATTTGTATAAGGAATTTTCCAATTTCAACCAGTTATTTGTGAAGAAGAAATTCCATCAACTAATGATCATTTAAGTGTTGCAAATGGTCTTAAGTCAGTTATAGCTCAACCTCAATCAATTTCAGCTAAAGGAATATAATTTCAAGAAGGAAAAGCAACATCAACAACTATTTCAGCAATTCAAGATCATATTGGTGAAGTATTAAGAGTATTATCATTAATATTATCTTGAGGAATTTGAATAAATATTTTTTTATTACTTCATATAGTAACCGCTTCATTTTGTTGATTCCAAACATACAATAAAAATGTCTCTTCTGGACTTGTATTTGTACGAGTCACTTCTATAAAACATCTACCACTTGCAACTTGTCAAGCAGTTACTTTTAAATTTCAAGTTGTAGCATCATCAATAACTCACTCATTCAAAATTGTTGTAGCTAATGCTTGTATATCAGAATCTTTATTTAAAACTCATCAAGTAGTTGCATTTATTAATTTACAAATTATAGCCATATTTTTTTATTAAAGATTTAAAAGTTTAATATTTTTATCTATTTGTCTAATTTTATTTAAAATATTATCAACATAAACATAAATATCTCATACTCAAACTGATTCAATTTTTGTTCTATTTTTGAATAATATCTGTTTTGTATTAACAAAAACTTCTCATTCAAAATCTAAATAACTATTAGCATTCTCAATAATTAATTTTAATTTATCTCAAGCATTTATTCATAATCAAGATTCTTCTACATCAAATTCAAACATTCTTTGTTCATATTTTTTGCTATCTAAATATTGTTGAGTTTGTGTTGATCTATCTCATTCTCTAAAACTTTTACTTTCTCATAATGCCGAAAAACTTGTAATACTAGTAGGATCAGAAAGTGTTGTTTTTCATGTTGAATCCATTCAAATTATAACATTGCTTATTGTAGAATAACTTTTAGAAACAGGTTTTGTTATATTTGATTCGTATGGATCCATTCAATTATAAATTAAAGCTAAATAATTGAGTCATGTTGTTTTGTCTTCTCATAATAAATTAGCAACAATAATTTCTTCATCTATTACATCCCAAACCATTCAAACTAATCACGAAAGTTCTTCTAATATATCAAATATATTATCTCCTAATTTGTAATCTTTTGTAATTAAAGTTGTGTCATTTGTTAAGAAAGTCCAAGTTTCTGAATATGCAGTATTCCAGTCATTTAAAATATCATTAATAATAGTAGTCATTAATTGATTTGTATAACTTTTATCTGATAATATAAGCTTTTTATTCATTAACTCTTTAATTCATCTTCAAAGTATTTCTATGCTATCAATAGACACAATTAAATCATAAATATATCATGTAAAAATAATAGTATCTATTGTTGTTACTTCACACACTTCTATTTTAGAATACTTTGTTAATCAATCAATAACAGGTATTTTCAAAGAGCAACTAGCAAAATTATTAATATCATAATTAATAGTTGCTTCTGAAATATTTTGTATTTGAGTACTTATAACTCAAGCATTATATACTTTTAAAACTAATTCCATTTTTTTTGTTAGTTAAGAACCAATATAGGTATGATTATATTCAATAGTAACAGTAATACTAGGATCTACATTATCACCAAAAATAAATATTTCATTAATTCATGGGTTTAAGAATATAGAAGAGCTTCAACTTCATCTGTAACGACTTATATTAAGTCATTTGTCAGTGACTATTAAAATTTCTCAACGATTGTCAATTATTAGATCTGTAGTTGTAACTCAGTCTAATCTATATGCTGTTTGTGTAGTATTATTATAAATAACTGGATTTTCTAAAGTTCATTGTAATCTAATGCTACATGGTGCAACAAAATCTCAACTATTAGTTATTTGTATAGTATTTGATATTTGTGATAAACTAAACTCAAATATTGTTTCTAATTGAATTCAAACAATGTTTCATGTATCAACTCAAGTATAAATTAAATCTTCAAATCAATAATACCATGCTTGTTCACTATATAATTCAAATGTAAATTCAATTATAGGCTCATTTGGAATATGTTTAAAATCACACATTGAAAATACTTTTGCTTGTGTTTTAAATTTATTTCAATTCCAGTCTTCCCAAGTTAATTGATAAAATCATCTATTAGTTTCAGTTGGCAATCATTCTGGTTTTATAATTCAATTTAAAAAATCAATTCAAATTTGTCTTTCTTGATATGTTGCTCAATAAATAAGTCCAGTAAAAGTAAACAAACGACCTTCTGCAAGTGTGTTTGTACTTCTTGATCAGTGAAAATTTTGTTTATTTATTATATCAGTTCTTAAATTAACTCATTTATTATTATCTCTAAAAACAATATTATGAATACTATCAAAAGAATTTCATTTATATGTAACATTTTTTATTATCATTGTACTATGGGTTTAATTTTCTAAAAAAACTTTCTAAATCTACATCAGTATTATTTGTGACTCAACCAATATTTGTAGTGTTACTTGTATTATTTACTACCTGTCATGATTGTAGTGTCGCAATATCAGCATTTGCAGCTTTTAACTCTGTTGCCAATCTTTTAATATCTGCAATTCTATTATCTATTTCTCATTTAAAAAATGTTGAGTAATCTAATTCTATTTTTCTTTTATCTTTTACAAGTTTAATTAATGCATCTTTTTCAGCAGTTAATCAAGCTTGAGCAATTGCTAAATCTTGAGTTACTTGAGTTTGTCTTGCAATTAATTCTTCAGCCATATCTCTATTTTTTAAGTCTTTTATTTCTGAAAGATTAATTGTTTCTCAATCTAATATTGCCTGATTTATTTTCTTACGTTCTTCTAAAATTGCTGTACTTTTTTGTTGATCTTCAATAATTTTTTGAGTATCAGATAATTCACTAACCCTTTTAACTTCATTAAATATTTCTTCTGTTGTTTTTTCTTTAGCAAGAGTTATTTCATCTTGTAATGCTTTTTGTTGTTTTAATAATTCAACAATTTTTATCATGTCTTCAATTGGACTTCATCAAATTTCTGTTCATCAAGCATTTTGTATTTGTTTTAATGAATCTAATCATATTGATTGAGCCATTGAAATATTTATTCATTTAGCTTTTAGATCATTAATTTGTTGTTGTACATCTTTTTGTTCTTGTAGTGCCTGTAATTCTCTTTCTGCAATTTTAACTTGTGTATCAGTTCATAATGTAGCAAGTTCTTCATTTATACTTCTAATATTTTTTGTTGCATCATCTCTAAGTTTTTTAAATTCTTCATTTACTTTATTTACTTCTTTTTGATAATCTTGAATATTTCATTCACTAGTTTTTATTTTTTTATCAATTTCATCATAAAATGAAGTTACAGATTTTTTTCTTGCATCTTCTTGTTCTTTTGCAATTTTAATAATTTCTTCTGCATTATTTTTAGATACTTGTAAATCCTCTCATTTTAATAAAAGAATATCTTGAGAAAGCTTTTTATTAATTGCTAATATAGCAATAGCTTTTTGCTCTTCATTAAGAGTTGAATCATTAACTATTTTAATATTTAGTTTTGCTTCATCTTCTAATAATTTTTGTTTTATATCAAGTTGTTTTTTAGCTTCTTGTTTTGCTGCAGTTTCAGCTGATTTTCATGCTTTTGATTTTTTTTCTGGATCAAAACTATCTATTAATTTTTCTGTATATTTTATTTGCTTTTGTAAATCTGTAAAAGCTTTTGTTCAAACTTCTGTTGTTCATAATTTTGCTTTTAGATCAGATAGTTTTTGATTTAAAGAATCAAGCGTTACAATTTGTTTAGCATTTGTTTTTAATGTATCTCAAGTTATTTCATTTTGTTGTTTAGTTGCTACATTTAATTCTTTGACTTGTCATGTTAATTCTCAAAATCTGTTTTTAATATCAGATAATCAATTAATTGTTGCTTTAATCATTTTACTAGTAATTCAAAAACTGAAATCAGTATTTATTTTTTGAGTTCATTCCATAATATCTTTAAATTTTGCTTTTACATCACTTGCTCAAGATATTTTTCAAAATGCTATTTTAGTTTTTATAACAAGTCATTCCTGTCATACAGATTTTGCAAATTCATTATATTTATCTAATGCTCAATTCAAAAATTCAGTAACAGGTTTTAATGCTTTAGATAAAGCTCTAGCTATTAATCATTTTAATCAATTAAAAGCTTGTCACATATTGAAAATTAAATTTTCTGTAATTTTTGCAATATTTTTTCATAAATTAGTCCAATTTACAACAAAAAATCATATAAAATTACCTATTAATTCTCATAAAAAAGTGAATCAAGTTCATAAAAATAATGCAACCTCTCAAATAACTCTTCATAATAAATCTCACCAATTTGTGAAAAATTTTCAAAATTTAATTAAAGTAGCTGCAAATGAAACAAATTTATTTCAAATTGATATTTTCCAATTTTCCCATTCTTGTTTTGATTTTTCTAATGTTCATACTTCACTATTAGAATAAATATCAAAAGCTTTTGAAGTTTCTCATAAAGAATTTTTTAATCAATCAAGATTATCACTATATAATTTATTTCATTCTCATCATAATTGAGTAACCGCAGTAAGTGCTCTGACTTCTGGTATTATATCTTTTATTATTGCAAGATTTCATCATGTCTTGTCATATATATCTTTTAAAACTCATGCAAATCATTTACTTTTAATTGCTGTTTGTCATAATTCAATTCAATATTTTTTTGCTGTATCTGCAGCTTCTGCTCCCGGTGCAACTATTGCTTGAATTGCTCATTTTAATTGTGTTGCTACTTCATCAGCATTTCAAGTAACTCAAACTAATGTAGCAAATCAAGATAAAAGTTCATTAAGTGAAACTCAAGCAGTTTTTGCTATAGGTGCAACAGTTCATATTGCAGCACTTAATCATTCAATTGTTAGTTTTCATTCTGCATTTGCCTTGAAAAAAGCATCAGAAATTTGAGTTAAGTTTGATAATTCAACTCAATATATAGAAGCAACAGAACTTAATCAGTTAAATATAACAGTTGCATCACTTCATGTAGCAACAGAAGCTTTTGCAATAGTGTCTAACACTTGTGGTAGATCTTTAAGTTGAACTCAAGCAGAAGCTACATAAAACGCAGCATCAGCTAGTTTTATAGCTGATAATCACGTTTCAGTTGATATTTTTTTTATTGTATCTCATAAAGTAGCAAATTCATCATTTGTACCAGACAAAACTGTTTTAATTTGAATTAATGATTTTTGAAATTCAAAAGCTGCTTTAGTAGCATCTCAGAAAAAATTTACTATAGAATTAACCGCAAATGCTCAAACTATAACTGATCATAATTGTGAAATTTGATTTTTCATTCATCAGAAAACATTTTCAGCAGTTGATCATAATCATTTTATATTATTTCAAATTGATCAAAATGGTCATCAAAGTGCTGTGATTTTATCTCATATTCAATTAAATTTTGCTTGAAGTCTAGAAATTCATGTTTCTCATGTATTTACGAAATTATTTAATTGTCTTTTTCATTCAGTCAATCATCTTTGAAGAGCATTAGTATCAACTTGCAATTTTATGATTCATTCTTGATCTCATTCTTTTTTTGCTTGTCTTAATAATTTGCGACTTTCTTCAAGTTTTAATTGAAAATTAGCAACATTAAGTTCTAGATTCATTAATAATGTTTTGTCAATTTCTTTCTTAGTATCACGAGCGAATACCTTAGCTTCATTACCAATTTGTTTAAAATTGTTTAGATTTCATTTTATTTCAACTTCGATTATTGGATTGTTTGACATATTCTATAATTTAATTGATTTAAGTTTCTCTAATTTGTTTTTAATTTCTTGTTTTTCTTCTTCTGTACGTTCACTTTTTTTATATAAATTAGCCATTCTATTTTTCTTTTTACCTTTATCACTTTGTTCATTTAGATTCCATATAACTCATTCAGTTACTAATTCAAGTTCTTCATAAGTCATTTTATATAGAATATCTAAAGTAGAAATTCAACTCTCTTTTGCAATAAAAGTTATTAAAGAAATTATAGGAGAATTATCTGATTTTCATTTTGTATCTTTAAAAAGTCATTTGAAGTATATATTTTTAATTTGTTCAAATATAGGTCATCAATGAAGATATATACTTCATTCATCATTTTTTTTAACTTTTCAATGTTCTTTAACAAAATTTAAAATCCACAATCATAGATCAAATTCATTTTTTTTAGTATTATCAAGAAATTTTATCACATCAATCATTTTTGCTTGTTCAAATGTGATTATAATATTTTTATAGAATTTGATTCCTATAAACTCTTTAATAATTTTTATTTTTAATTTCATAATTATTATTAATAATAAAAGGGAGGGATTTTTTTACCCCCCTTAAAATTAATTAAGCACCTAGTCTTTCACTATTTATTAGAACAAATCAACCTTTGTTTCAAGTAAGCTCGAAAGCACTTACTGGAAGATCTCATGCTCTAACTACATCTAAGAAACTAAATACTAGTTCTCATGATAATCATGAATTGTACAAATAAACAGTATTTACTTTGTTATTTGCATCTGGAACAGTAACAATTTTTACTATTAGTTCTGGAATAGTTCTAGTTGTTAAGTTCATTCAGTAGTTTACACTTGTTGGACTTCATACAACATCAAGACTATTTATTCCCAAAAGAACTTTTAGAGCGTCTATATCTCAAACTTCAAACCAGTTTCAAGATATTATTGCAGATGGTCTAGTAAACTTTTTAAGTGTACCAGTGTCATCAGCTTCAACTTCAACTAGATTATCTGAAAGATTTACTGCTAAACTAAGATCAGTAACTGACGCCATTCTTATGAATGTCATTGCATCAAGTTCAGCTCTTAATGTTTCACTATTTGACAAGTCATTTAAGAATGCAACAGATAGATCTGTTCTACCTATTACATATAATTCTCAAATCTGATCTTGTAATGCGTTCTCATTAACTGCACTCATATTTTTTAAATATTAGAGATTAAAATTTTTCATGTTTTGTAAAAATGTGTATTTTTTAATACTTCAACTTTTTCTTGATCAAAAGAATAATATCAAACATATATCTCTCATTCGAAAAAAGTTTTGTTTTTAAAATAAACATTTTGTTTTGTTTTAATTTTTATTTTTATGTTTTCTTCTGATGTTTCAAAATATTTTCTTTTTTTTGTCATAATATTATTTTACAAAATAAAATCTATAATCTTGAATAATAACTTTCCTATTTTTTTCATCGTATCAATTTTTGAATCAACTTTCTTCATAACAATTATAAGAATAGAATCAATCAATATTTACATTACTTTCAAATTCTTCTGATACAAGATTCTTAAGAGCTAAAAGTTCACTAAATTTAACATTTGTATTGTGTCCAATAAATCTAAATTCTAATAGTGTTCATTTATTAAGAAATGCTTGTTGTTCTCAAAGAATATTAATAGTCATATATATTCAATTAATTATGTCACTTATAGGCTTTCAAAAATATATTCTATCTCAAGTAATTGCAGAAATTGCAATAGTATCTTGTAAATAACTTATAATTTTATCAACTTCTATTTGTTTCATAATCTTTTCTTTATTATGTTAATAATTTTTGGTAAATTCTTCTCTTTTGCTGTTGCCATCATTCTAGCACCTACTCAAACCTTGAAAATATTGCCTTTCGGTTTATTGTATCTAAAAATACGTCATCCTACTCAATATTCCACCCAGTAGGCATACTTTGTATCATTAAACACACTTCAACTCACTACGGTACCTTTTTGTGTAGCTGTGCGAGTTTCATAGTTTCAGACCAAAGTTTTAGTGTCTTCAGGGGTTCAATCTTCAATTTTTCACTTCAAAAATACAGTTGCATCATTTATTCAGTCAATAAGATTTTTAGCAAGTTTTTCAATTTCTTTATCAAAATCTTTTTCAAAACTCATTATAGTTTAGTTACTTCTAAATAAATATGATCTATTCAAGAAAATAGTCTTTGTGCCTTTATTTCTTCAACAATAAAATCTCATATAACTCATACATTAGGATCAGATATTTCAACCTCATATCATATTTCTATTTCATAGTTTGATGGATTTATAATTATATTGAATTTATTTATAGAAGTTTCACTCGCAATATTACTGTCTCTAAGAGTAGACTTAGAATTTTTATAATAACGACATGGAATACTTGTATAAATAGCTTCATAACTTTTATATTCTTCTCATCAACTATTTAATATAATAGGTTTTTTAATTGTAGCTGAGTATGGTAATAGTGAATCTAACATATTGCTATTGTATATTTTGAAATAATAGTTTTAAGCGTTGAAACTCAAGAATTTCAGTTTGCAAAACTTACGGCAACATCTCAAACTTTGTAAGAAGTTACTTCTTTTCAATTTTCATTTGCTAACTCTCAAGCAACCATTAAAGATTGTAAAAGAATTATGTCATTTGGAATTGGATTGAATCAACTTGTATAAGTTATGTCAAAAAAATTAAAAGGTCTAGCATCTAAATATGTTGCTAAATTATTTATATATAATTTGCGTCAATATCTGATCATAAAATCTTCATTCAATGTTCAAACATAATCAACTCAATTTATTTTTTCAATACTAACAACATTAATATTATTTACAAGAAAACTTCAATCAAGTTTATTAATATCACAAAGAGATATTTGTTCTGTCTTTTCAATTTCAGAAATATCTCATATAATGTTATCAATCATTGCAGTTGTTCAATCAAGATAAAATTCAATTCTACTTTCAGTAAAACTGTCTATAGTTTCTTTTCAAATTACTTTTTGAACATCTGAAACTTGTGCATATTTTCAAGTGTAAGTCATAATATTATTTTTTAGATTTTTTAGTCTTTTTAGGTTCGTTAGCTTTATTTTCTACTTGCTTTGCAAGATCAGAAAGTTTTTGTTTATTATCTTCATCGATAATTTCTTCATCTTCTTCAACTCTTTCAAGTTCTTCGTTAAGAACAGAAAGTTTATTTTTGTTTTGTAAATCACTATTATCAAAAGTTTTTTGAAGTTTATCTATTTTTGTAAATAGTTCTGTTTCAATAGCTTTTATTGATTTTTCTAATTCTTGTCTTTCTTTATCTATAGTAAGTTCAAGAACTTTAATAGCATTTTCAATTTCACTTTTACTTTTTCATCCTACTTGTTCAAATCAATTTCAAAGAAATGCAACTTTATCATTAAGATCAATATCAATTACACCTCATTCTAAAACTTGTGTTTTCTCTCAATTTATTTTTACCATAGTATGTCATTTTCAAGTGTATCTTACTTTCACTTTTTCCATTTTTCTATCATGTAACGAAATAAATATTAAGAGGGGATTTTACTCCCCAATTAATAATTGAGATTAAACAGTTGCATTGATTGCAAGAACAACACTAGGTGAAGTAATACCTGCTTTTTTGTTTACAATTGTGAAACCAAATTCAACAGTTGCAATAACAGAGTAACCTTTACCTGGAATTTTAACAACATCAATTTCAATAGGTTGTCAATATCCCCATTGAACAGCTGATTTTCTGATATAAGCAAATCAACCTTTTGTATTTGATGCAGGAGTTGCTGATTGTTTTCAATCTGCTTCAGTCAATCCAAAATCTCTTGAAACAACATATTGAACTCATGCTAACTTGTTTGTAAGTTTACCATCAGTAATAGTTGAAGCAATACCATTTTGATATTGTTGTTTGAACTCAGTAATTGTAAGAGTTTTATTGTAAGTTGATCCATTGAAGATCAATAGAAGATTCTCAAGATCATAAGAATAGTCATTTAATAGACCTCTTGTGATAATAAAATCATCAAATTCTAATGTTCCAACATCTTTGTAGTCAACATTTACAGTTCCTGCTAATGCAATTTTTCTAATACCATTATCTAGTAGTAGTCTATGATCATTTGCCCCTAATGCAAAAGTTGCAGTTGGAACAGCATCATCACAGTTTACATTTCAAGTTGAAGCATTTGAAGTATCTGCATTAATAATCATTGATTCAGCAGTTCTAACAACTTGTCTTGTAATATCTTCCATAACCATACTTTCAACATCTGCGATTGAATGGTTAGTTAATTTTTTTGATATATCTACAGATATAATCATTGGAGCTTGTGTAATAGTTACATCACCAGTACCAAGTCTATTTGCTCATTGTGCAATTATTCAAGCACCAGTAGTCCATTCAAAGTTACCTGTTGCAAATCATACTTCTCATTTTACAGCAACTTTAACAGATGCCCCCATATTGTTTCCATGAAAACCTGGAAGAGAATCTAAGAATGTTGCATAAGTAGGAACTGCATTATAAACTGAATCAGTTAATGCATCAACTGGAACTAATTCTTTACCATATCCAGTATTAGTTGTATGTTCAACTTCATTTGCATTTGCAAGGTATTTTACCATTTCATTTTCAGCAACCTCAGCACCAACAATGTCAGCTCTAAGTGCCTTAATTTTATCCGCTAATTTTCTCATTTTTACTTAAACTTATTAATTAAATTGATTTTTTGCTATTTCTAATTTTTTAGCCAAACTAGAATTAGACTTTGTATCAGCTTTGTAAACTCATGCTGAACTAAATATCGTATTCTTTAACTTGTTTACTAAGTCATCTATTGTATCGACAATAGTTTCGTTATCTTCTCATAATGCTTTAACTTTATCAGTCAATTCATTTTTAAGATCATCAATACCAGTTGTAAAACTATCTTTCAAGTCTTTAATTTGTTTAGTATTTGTTTCAATACTAATATAATCTTTAAGAGTATTAGTCAATTTTTCATTTATAGAATCTTCCATTTTAGTGATTTTTATTTCAAAATCAGATAAAATTTGGTCTATTGCTATCTTTCAAGCTGAATCATCTTCTTTTTCATCCTTTTGATTATCATTTTTGTCTTCTACCTCTTTTGTAGAAATTTCATCAGTTTTAACTTCATTTATAGTATTTTCTATTGCAACAACAGGTTCTTCTTGTTTTTCTTCAATTATTACAATTACTTCAGCTTCTGCTTCTTTTTCAATCTCTTTTTCTTCAGTATTTTCTTCCTTGTCTTCTTCTTTAACAATTTCATCAGTTGTTTCTGTTTCTGTTTCTTCTTCAGCTTCTGTTTGTTCAGTAGTTTCTTTTTCAGTTTCTTCATTAATAACTGGATCTTCTTCTTCAGCTTTTATTTGTTCTTCTTTTTCTTCATTATTTTTATCATCAACTATTTCTCATTCATTTTCAATTTCATCATTTTCCATAATATTTATTTTAAGATTTTTTCTAAATTCATTAATTTTTCAAAGTTTATCTTCTTCAACTAATCATTTACTTATTTTATATTTTTCAGCATAATCTCTAAAATGTTTTCAAATTCAATCAGTAAGAGAAATAATATCAGAAGCATTTTCTTTTCAAGCAATAGCTTCTCAGTTACTTCAAATAGTAACCATTGAATGTTCTAACATTTCAGATTTAGTAACAACTAATATTAATTTATCAGACATACCCCATAAAGCATATAATACTTCCCAAAAATCATATTTCTCTTCAGCTTCTTCTTGAGTTATCATTTTATAATCATCTTCTTGATCTTCAAACATATGTTCTTTAGAAATTGCTCATGTACTAATTGCAGTAACATATCAATTTTTAACTTGATAAGCATTTCTTTCATCAAGATTATTAGTATCAACAAAAAACATTGTGTTTAAATTATTTTCATCATCTAACCAGAAAGACATACATTTACCAATTCAACCATAAGAAGCATTATGTTGCCATAATATAATTGGATTTTTTCAATAATTAGTTGTATCCCAACCATTTTGGTCATATTTATAACCATTTCTTGATTTTTCTCACTTTCAGTAGCTTTGAGAAGCAATTCATCTAAAAATGATTATATTGTCTCATTTTGGTGCTTCTGTTATAAAGTTTACTTTCTTTTTCTTCATAGAATCAGTTAATATATCATTAGCTTCATCTGTTGTAACTTTATCACATAGAGTATGAAAGAAAAAACCATTTGTATTTATATAGTCTTTTAATTCTTTCTTATTTAGACCTTTTATATCAGGCACTTTTGTTTTTGGCATAATTTATAGTTAAGATTAAATATTAGTATTAAATTATAATCAACTTGATTGCTCTAATGGTATTAAATTACTTTTAATTAGAGGCTTTTTAGCTTGATCTGGAAGAGACGAAGTATCATATCATCTTTCTTGCCATACCATTTCAATAGTTTGTAGTCAAAGTTCTACATCCTTTCTTTGAAAATCTTCAATTTCAGATCTATCATCAAACGTTTCACTATTAAGTCTAATTATATATTTGAATTTCTTATTAATAAACGTTTTATAGAAATTATTCATATCAACTTCTAATTGATTAGAAAATGCAATTAATGTTTCTTTTGCTTCTTTTCTTATACTTGATATACTTCTATCAGCTCAAGCATTTTGTATATATCAGATTATTCTAGGATCTATTTGATATATCATTCACATTTTCTTTATAAAGAATTCTCTTAATTGTATTAAGTCTAAATCTTTATTACTCATATCAAGAACTTTTGCATCTTTAATTCAATTAGAAACCATGAATTTTGAACTATTTTCAGTTCATTTATATTTTTGATTTATTTGTTCTTCTGCAAGTTTAATTTCTTTTTTATCTTTTATTTCAGGATCTAACATAAATATTACGTTAGGCATTGCATTATTCTTGAAGAAATAGAAATTACGTCTTGAAGCTTCTTTTTCTGCCATTGCATCAAATAATATACTTTCATATAAACTAGATCAATAATATGGATTATCAGAATTATATCTAACAATAGAATTATATATATTCTCTGAAGATATTTCTTTAGAAACTCATTTAATTATTTGTTTATATTTAACTACATTTCAATTAGAATCAATATCTTTTCTAATTGTACGACTATCAACAACTTGAGCTTTGATTTCTCATAATAAATTTTTTTGTGGAAACAAATATATATCTCAACTACAAAAATGATGAGTATAATATTGCTCTTTAAATAATTTAAAAGTACCACTTGAAAATGTATCTATAATTTTTGTTATTATTGCTTTGTCTTCAATAATTTCTCATTTTTCTGTTTCTAAATATATTCATTTGTTTCAAACCCAGTTAACAATTTTGTTTTTATATGCTTGAGCTTCTGTAGAATAACTTTGAATTTCATAAAAGGTATTAAGAGAAAAAACTACCTCTCAACACCCATTTAGTGAAGTTCATATAAAGTTAAATCATCTAGAACTCAAGCTTGATATAACATTATCAGCTTTTTTATCAATTCATTGTGATTTTTTTTGAATATCAAATCAAAATATATGCATACTGATATATAAATTAATATTAAATATATAATAAAGTTAAATAAATATAATTAAACTATATATTGTGTCAAACAGTAACATATTTATAATACAAAAATAAAGTACTTTTTTTAATTCTACAATAAGTCCTTCTACTATTTATATATAGTTCATATTGAACTTGTTTATTTGTCTTTCTTTCTATTAAAAACTTTCTAATAAATCAACTTTCAACTAAAAATCATTCTGCTTCTAATTTATTTGAAAGGCTTTCTATATCTTGTATAGTTTCAAAAATATATTCAGGACTTCTTTTCATCGTAATTATTATAAAAAATAAAATTCTTTTTTATCATATTCTGTCCATCAATGCACTGCAGCATCAACTTGATTATCCTCTCATCAATCATCTCAAGTAAAGCCCAAAAACTCATTTACAAGATCTTCACATTCTGGATAAAAGAATATTTCACCTCTCATCATTTCTCATTCATGTTCTCTAAATCTTGTTAGTTTATCTTTAGAAGAAGCAACAATCTCAACATGCATTCATTTTTTTGCTAGAAGTCTTCAAAATAATTCTCATCAGTTATTTTTTTCAACTATAACTCTAACTGCTCAATACTTATCATATAAACTTCTAACAATTTTCTCTGCAATATCTTCATCTTTATCTGCTCATTCAAGTTTTTTACAGAAGATATTATATTTATAAACAATATTTCAAATCTTTTTAAAACCAACAACAACTATTCATATTGCATCACTTCAAGTCTTTAAAGAAAATGCTGGATCAATTCATATTTGAATATAATCAAATTTAATTTTTTCTTGTGTATATCTTATCCATTCTTCTTTAACAACACTTTGTCATTTTACTCTAGGAATTCATAACCGATTCTGATCAAAACTACTTCATTCTTCTCTTCTAATAAAATCAAGACTAATAACATGGCTATCAATATGAATATTATTTTTATTTATTTCTTCTGCTTCTTTATCTGTTTCTACATATCTTTCCCATTGTATATTTCAACTTTTATTTCAAGCTTCTCAATATATAAAATTTGAAAATACTTTCCAGCTTTTATTATTTTTTACTTCATCTCTTTTTCTAGGATTTCTTCAATCTTTTCTAATAATATTTCATATCCAAATAATTTGTCATTTATTTTTATCAAGTCATCATATTACTTCTCAATTTAGAAATTCCATATCAGCCTTTACAAATTTTAGATTCTTTGTATTCTTATCATTATCAATATCATCACAAAATAGATGATCTGGCCTAACGTTACCTTTAATTTTTGAATTAAAAACCTCTCATCTTATAGCTTCTCACATTCAAAAAGCTTTTACTTTAATATAATTTGTAGTTACAAACTCACTTATTCATTTATCTGCTAGATCATCTTCATGATAATCACTTGCTTTCTTACTATATAGGACTCAATAATCAGCTTTTATTTGCTTATTATTAATAAGTTCTTGAGCAATTAGCTTATTAAAAGCTTTTGCTTTGTCTTTATCATAACACAAATTACAAATAAAATCTGCTTTATTATAACAGATTTTCCATATTTCAAAGGCCATTCAAAGGATTGTAGTCTTTGCACTATCTCTTTGTCATTCAACATAAAGATTCAATCATTGTTGAGCTTTTATGCACCAATCCTTTTGAAATGCTGCCATTTTTCAATATTTAATATGTTTTGAAAAATAATATAAGAAAAAAGTATAGAAATCACTTCTCAAGTATTCAATTCTAGTATGATCCTGACTAAGTATGTCTATAAGTAATTCTTGTCTATTCATAGGTTTTTTCAAAAAATATTCATAATTTATCATCACTGTGGCCAATTGTAGATTCTCATATATGAGCGACAAATGATTTACTAGGCAAATAGCATGGAATGTCAATTTGTCTTCATATCTCTCAAATACAAGCGTCTATCTGTTGATTTCTTCTGGGTACATATCTTGTTAGGTGATTAATATAAAATTCATGATTTAATATTATTTTAGGATCCTTAAATAAAAAGCATGCTCAAATTAATCACCGTCAAATATTTGTATCATTCCAACCATCTTGAAATATATAAGTTGCTGATCTCCAATCTAAAATAAAATTATAAAATGTAAAATCTTTTCATTCAGAAATAATTTTTTCAATTTCTTCTTTTATTCATTGTCTAAAAATATAATCATCTTGAAATATAAATAAATATTTATTTTCTTTATTCTGATTCATTACATAATCAAAATTTCTAAAACATCATTTATTTTGATCATGAATTGTAATAATTATGTTTTGATCTTCAATATTATATTCTCATGGCTCAGCATAAATATATATAGTATTAGTAAATCAAACATCTCTAAGACTTTTTATAGATTTATTTATTGTTGGATTATCTCTAGGACATAATGTACAAGCAATTTGCAAATTATTCAATTCCATAAATAGGATTTATTATTTCTAAGTGTTTATTAGTCTTTGTATTTATATCTAAATTATACATTTGTAGTGCTTCAAATAATTCATTTCATAATTCATTATAATTATCATAGTATTCTTGAAGTGTAGATATATCTTTTGGAAAACAATGTCAATTTGCTCATCTTCATCAATCGTCTTGAATATCAAGATGACTAGGTCAAATTCTAGGATCTAATGCTGCAATTTGTTTAATCATATCATAATTTTCTCATTCTCTTTCACAAATATCATACATTAAATTTGCTAAAATAACCTTTCAAGTTAATAAGAAATTACTAAAATATTTTCCTAATTCACTTTCTTTTGCAGTACATATAACAGTTGGAGCATTTGGCAATAATCTTGCAATATCTCTAGCAAAATCTTTTGATTGTTCTGTACATCAAACAACATTTCTAGTAGGATTTTCAACATCATATTTTGCTGTTTTTTCAGCAAGAAATTCTCAACTATGAAAGAAAAATCTATCTGGATATAATTCTTGTAATTTATCTGTAGTTCCCGGTAATACTGTTGATTTAATTATTATCTTTTGTCAAGCAACTGTATTTTTAATTGCTTTAAATAATGTATCTCAAACAAACTTTCTATTTATTGTTGGAGTTGGTACTCAAACAAATACTATTTCACATTCTTGCATTAGTTCTAGATTTTGACTAAATCTATTTTTAGAATATCTTACAACTTCATAACCTCTTTGCTCAAAATCATTTGCTTGATTCCCTCAAAGAAATCATTGTCATATAAATCAAATTTTTTTCATAAATTTTTTTAATTAATTTTAAATATATTTTTTATTTTCAAGTTTCTATATCATTAATAAATTTTTCATAATGAATAAATTCTCAATCTACTTGAACTCATGGAAGATTCATAACTTTATTAGAAATTAATAAATCCATATGATCTTTTGCATCTAGTGTTGAATACTTAATTTCTTTATTATCTAATATTCATTTTAACTTAAAACAATTTGTACAATTATCAGAAGTATATATTATTATTTCTTTCATAATTTTTTTATTATTATTTTTATTAAAAAATTCTTCTGGAGTTGGTCCAGCTTTTTCTGGTTTATTAATAAGTTCATCAATTCAAAGAATTAGAATTATTAACAATACAATTGCTAAAGTTAAACATATTGCCATCATTGCGATCATAAATAATTCATTCATAATGTTTTATTTAAAAAGTAGTGGTTTGAATCAATCTTTTATTGTATAAGCATAAAATTCTTGATAAAGTGTATTTCAATAAAGATTATATCAAGCCACTTTGTCAATTCATAGTCTAGGATCGACGTTTCAGCTCTTTTCCTTGTTATCCATAGGGGGAACAAAAGTTTTAACTCAATTTACTGCTCATCTATAAGAAACCCGTAGTTCTTCTCAACAAACTTTATATTTTTCTAGATTTTCTGGTAATTTATCAAACATTTTAGGTAAATCATTTCTTGAAAAAAACCATGAATGTCAAGATATATCTACATTATTTATAGCAATTGGAATATTATCTGATTCACTAAAAATATATCTATCTCTACGAATTTGTAAACTTTTAAATAAACTTCACCAACTTCAATATATTCATGGCTCTTTTTCAAAACATTCTACACAATTCTGAATATATTCTGATCCCGGAATAATATCATCATCTATAACAAATATAAAATCAGTATTACAATTAAATCACAAAAAGAATCTAGACCAAACTCATAGATTAAAAGAATGCTCAACAACTAATGCTTCTGGAATTAATCTGTTTATAATTTCCATGTATTCTTCTTTTCTATCTGTTACATTAACATTTATTATAAATTGATCTATTTTATAAGATTGATTTAAAAGACTTGTAATTTGTCTTTCAAGATAATCTACTCTTTTATAGATTGTTAATATTGCAGTTACTGTTTTCATTATTGAAATTTAAAATATATTGTTTTATTATTTCATTTTCAAAAAATCTTTTTATATCATAATGATTCAATTAGATCTCTTGTTTCCTGTTTATTAATTTCAACCATTAAATCTGGTTTATATTTTTTTATTGTTTCTAGTCATCATCTTATTACTTTTCATTCCATTCATTCAACATCTATTTTTATAAGTTGAATTTTTCAAAAATTATAATTATCAAGCAAATGAATTGTAACATCTTCTCATCATTCTCATCTTCTACAAGCTCACATATTATGTGCAAATACTTGAAGTTTTATTGTTTCTTCTTTTTCTCAAAAACCAAATTTATATAATTCAGAATTATCTCATAAACTATTTCAAAAAACATTACAATGTAATAATCTATAATTTTTTCTTATAGGTTCAAAAGAATTAACATAAAATCATTTATATAACCAGAATAATGTATGATTTCAAATGTTTGCTCATATATCTAATATAAATCATCAATCTTGTTTCAATTGAGTTAAAGAAAATTTTAAATAAGATTCTTCATAAAACTTATTTCATCTCAAAATTTTTCAAAGATAATCATCATGAGTTTCTATATTTAGTTTTCAAATTTTAGTTTTCATAATTTTTTTTATAAATAATCTATTTGATTGCAAGTTTTATTTCATTCTTTGAAGTAGTTTCTTGTAGGTCTTTTCATTATATATTCATCAAGTGTAGATCAAATATCAATATAACGATTATTCTTATTAAATTTCCAGCATTCATAGATCATGATATTTGATAATGGTCCAGCACAAAATAAAACTAATTTATTTTTGTTATTTGCAATTTGTTGGCATAGTTCTAGTATTTCTTCTTTATTATCTTGATAATATCAAACAACATCAAATGGAATTGGAATATATTTTTTTACTTTAAAAGGATAATCATTTCATTCTCAAATACTATTTGCTACTAGAACAACTTTCTCTTTTATACTTTCTAATTCTTTCTTAAATAATTTATAATTATTATTTACAAATAATGTTGCAAATGTTTTATATGGACTTTTAATACATCTTTTATAAAACAAATTTGCTCTTAAGTGTTGTCTGCTTGCAATTCAAAATATAAATCCATCATCAATAACATTCAATGTCTCAATCAAATCTTTTTGAAGTAATTGTTTATGATCATAAGTTTTCCAGAATCATCATGCTCAACAAAAATATTTTCAAGTTATTAGAGAATATTCTCATTCATTATATCTTGAGAATGCAGTTGGTATTTTATCTGTAAATATTCTTTTAATTAAATATTCATAATCATCTAAGAATTTCTGTTTTAACATTATTTTTTAATTATTACAAATCTACTTTGTGAATCAGGTGGAACTAAATCTAATACTTCATAACTAAATCATTTTTCTTTACTAAGTTGTTCAATATATTCAATGAAATTAAAATCATTTATATGTATTGCATGTCAATTAGGATTTAAGAATGAATAGAATATTGCATATTCTGTAGCAGAATCAATAACTTTATTAATAAAACTTTCCCAATTAGATCTAGGAAATATATGATAAGTTACATCTAGTGCCATTGTCATTTCAGCTTTATAAATTTCGTTCATATCTATAACACTAAACTGATGACTTGATTTACTTTTATATAGTTCTTTACACTTATTAATTGCTTCTTTAGAAATATCTAATCATTCATAATTTTTAATATTATAAAGTCAAAGATTATTTCAATCTCAACAACCAAACTCAGTAACAGAAATTATATTATTTTCTTCTATAAATTTATTGATAATTGCTGCTTTAAATTCTGCATTTTCTCAGTAACTTCATTTTCAAGAATTTCATCAATCCTTATATCTTTGTTCCCAATATTTTGCATAATCGAAACTATTGTTTATTGTATTTTCCATCGCTTTCTTCCATAAATAATAAAAGTATTTCGCTAAGTAGTTTTTTGTCTATTCAATAACTATGAACTACTTTGGCAATTTCTAAGTTTTTTTATATATCAAACCTTCTTAATGTTATTGATTCAATATCTTTTTTAAGATCATCTATTTTTTTAGTCATAATAATATTTTATTAAAAAATTTTATTTTCTCTTTTATTATCATAAATTGATCTCATTCTTTTAGTTTATATTTATATCAACTTTTAAATTCTATTTCGTAAGTATATTTATAAATAGGATTTCATAAATCTTTAAACTTCTATCTTATTTATCATAATCTTTTTTTAAACTTTAATTAATTCTGTTGGACCTATATGACTACAAGTAATTCTAGTATCTGCATAAACTTTATATCACAAATATTTTACTCTTTCAAAAAATAGATAATCTTCTGAAAGTTCTCTAAATTTAATATTAAGTCATCATTTACTGTTTGTCTTGAAGTCTGCTTCAGAAAATACTTTAGGACTAAATTCAATATATTCTCAAGTAATCTTTTGAATATAATAAGTAAGTTTATTTTCAAATGGTCTAGGATATGATTTTTTCATTTCATAACAAACTTTTCTACTTAAACAAACAAGACCACTTCAACAGTTTCAGATCTCTTCAAGAGTATCAATTCAATCTAAATTCTGATAATTTATATAAGCAGTTAATCAATCGATCTTATGATCAAAACAAATATTAAGATCTTCTTTGCGATTTCTTAGCCTTATTATACTGCTTACAACATCTACCTTGTTTCCTATAAGAACATCAACAAAGTTATCATAACAAGGAATATTATCATCATCAAGCATAACCAAATAATCAAAGTTTCATTCAATCATCTTTTCAATTGCTAGATTTCTAGCAGCATGAATTAATGTTCTAGTTGTTGTCATTACTTCAATTTTGTATTGAGAATTTAATTTCATCAAGAATGTTGTCATTGCAGTTGGTATATTTCACATTGTCGGAATGAACAAAAGTATTTTCATAATTTATTTTTTAACTGCCCAAATTAAAGAAGCTATCCATCAAATTCAAGTCCATCAAGTAGAAATATTTAGGATCATAATTGCTAATGTATTTTTATTTCAAATCCGCATTGCAATTATAGTTGGTAACATATAAAAACAAAATCAAATTAGAAAAGATATTAAAGTTTCCATAATCGGAAAATTAAAAAATAAAATACATAAAAACCCCTAATGAGGGGTAATTATTATAAGTTTTCAGGGAGTTCAAGATCAATAAGATTATATTTCTCTTTAGCTTCTACTAGAAGTAGAAATCATTCATTACGAAATTTAATTAAGTCTTCTTTTCTTTTAGTAAGACTTTCTATTTGTAAAGGAATTTTTTTTATCTCTGCATCTATTTCTTTAATTTTCATTAGTGAACTCTCAATATCAATTGTAAAAGTTCTCTTAACTGTTTCAGTAAGTGGAAATTGTCCATCTTTATATTCTCAAAATTCTTTTTCAAGAACTATTTGATCATTTGCTGCCATAATTTTTTATTGGTTAGTATTATTAAGCCTTATTAAGTTTTCTATTTTATCTTTCTCTTTTTGAGAAACTCAAATAGTTAGTTTATTATCAACCTCAGATTTATCAACATATCAAAAACAATTTTTTGCTAAGAACATAGAAAATGCTGGATTATATGTTCAATTTAAAGCATTTTCAAGCAAAATAGATTCTTGAATTTGCTTAGCTTTGTTATATGCACAGATTAACTCTGGATATACTGGATTTCAATTAGAATCAATTTCTTTTGTCCGTCAAACTAATGTATCTTGATGAATATTTATTATATGACAAAATCTTTGAATGGTTGGAAATGTATTTGCAATCAGTTTATTTGATTCAGATTTTATAGATCCAGTAGATCAATCATCTCATCACTTATAATAAGTTTTATCAACATATATTTCATGAGAAGTTCTTTCCATAAAACATATTAATGCTTCAGCAAATTCTGGTCTATATTTTATTGGAGGTCATCATAATCTTCAACTATTTATTCTAGCTTCATTCATTAATTTTACTTGATATAACTGTTCTTCTCTAGTTAATGGAGTTTTTTTGTTTGTTTTTCTCTTAGCTTTCTTTTTAACTTCTTTTCAAACAACTATATCTTTTTTAACTTCTTTTTTGTTTGTTCACATTTCTAATTAATCAATTTATAAATTTTATGTATTTATTATTTTAATACAGATCATTTAGTAATTGCTTACTTTTTTAATCTTCATCTAGTTTCAACTCTATTTCTTACAAACTCATCCATATTTGATATTAAAAATTCTTTTAATAATTCAATATTATAATATCAAATAGATAAATAAACAACTCTTCAATTCTTTTCAATATAGTTATTTATCTTAGGTCTACTATATCAAGTTAAATTCATAAAATCTAATGATCTCTTTCAATTAATACAATTATCGAAATCAAATTCTTTATCAATTAATTCTTGAGAAAAGTAATATCAATATTGGTTATCTATTTGTACAGATCATTCTTTTTCAAATTCTGAGTATATTCATTTTTCTATTAGTCTATTCAATAAGTGAAGTCTAGGGCTTCCAACTGAATTTTCAACTTTATATCATGTCATTTTAAATTAAATTAATTCTAAAATTATTCTTACTTATTATATTCTTTTTTTTCAAAAAGTAAAATTATTTTTTAAGAAAAAATATTATTTAAAGGCATCCTCACAATCCCATACTTTTATTTTCTTTTTACTTTTTCTTTGATTGCTGTTGTTGTCTTCATTTTCATTTTCATCATCTTGCTCATTATATTCGTCTTCATCGGTTTCTTTTATATTAGATTCTACCGTATTAGAAATATTATCTATATCTTTATCAACTAAAAATTTAATTAATTTAGTAGTTTGAAATATATTATGAAATGATTTTAATTGATCTATTTTTTTAAGTGTTTCATCATCAGATATATTTATATGTTTTCACATTTGTTAACTTTGTTAATATTAAAGTATATTTATTATATTAACTTTGTTAACAAAGTAAACTTTTTTATTATTTTTTTAATTAACAAAGTTAACAAAGTTAATATTTAAAAAGTTAACATAGTTAATATTGTTAACTACAAAAAGTTAACTAAGTTAACTAAAAAAGATTAACAATGTTAACAAAGTTAATATAATAAGTGTTAACAAAGTTAACTATAAAAATCTTTCAAAAAGTTAACAATGTTAACATAATTAACGAAAATATAGTCATTTTGTACAAATAATGTGTACAACAGGCTATTTTTTATTACCTTTGAAATATTTTATAATTAATAACTAAGTTATGTGTTATATAAAGCAATACTTAACTATTAAAATTTTAAATTATTACCTCATTATTACCTGCTTATTACCTCATTATTACTTTTTGGAAAACTTCATTTTTGTTTTAAACTAAGCATTTCTTAGACCATTATTACCTTTATTACCTACTTTTTTAAGTTAGTATAATAATATATATAAATAGAAATAGGAATAAAAAAGAAATATAAATTTAAAGCAGTATAGGAAAACTAGGTAATAAAGGTAATAATTTTTTTTTCTTGTTTACTTTAAAGCAAAAAGTCACCAGTCCCAAAGGTAATAATGAGGTAATAAGCAGGTAATAATGAGGTAATAATTTAAAATAAATTTTACAAAATGAAAAAAAAGAATATAATGTATTTGTAAGTCAGACAGACTACAATAAAAATTTAATTCTTTATAATACTTATTATGAAAACTTTTAAAAAATTATACAAAGCATTAACTGTAACTAATAAAGAAAATTCTGTTATTATTTACAAAGTTCAAAAAGAATGAACTCAAAGAACTTTCTTTTCTTTAGAAAATACAAATTGAGAAAAATTATCTTCTACAATGTTTGCAAGATTATATGATGCAAAAAGATTAGCTTTAAAATTAGTTTAATATTTAATAATAATTATTATGAAAAAATTTACAAGAGCAACTTAATGACTTTGGTTAGTATGAGTATCAAGAGATAGATTTGAACAAAAAGAAAATAAAGTTAAAGTTTGGAATTGTTGTGGAAGTTGTGTTTTAGTTGCTATATAATAAAAAATCCTGAGTATGATTTAAAACTATTCAAATATATTTTAATTTAATAATTATATTTTTATGTGATATGAATGAGAAATAATTTTAGAATTATCTGAAAAAGATATTTGAAAAAATATAACTTATATAGATGTTTTTAAATGATGTGAAACATGAAAAATTAAGTCTTTTAATAATGATTTAAAAATAGCTTATGTTGTTTTTAAATGTAATAATGATTGGAATAATTTTAAAAATTATACTGCTGAAGCTTGTAATTATAATAGTTTAGCTTTTTAAAAAAAATATATGTGAAAAACAATAATAAAAAGAATTGATTGAAAATGTTTAAAAATTTATAATCATAGATGAATGTGAAAAAATACAATAAACAAACTAATGAAGCAATAGAAATATCACAAAACAGAATCAAAGAAAAGATTGCAAAAAAATAAAAATAAAAATAAAACTTAATAAATTTAACATTTTATTTTTATTTTTATGAAACCACTATTTACAATTGCAATAAATAATGATCAATTTGTAATAATAATATTAGCAATTATACTTTAGACTGTTTTATTTTCGTTTATATTCTATAGAAAATGAGTGAAAGAATCAACAATAAAATATATTAAAAACTAACAAATATGACAAATAATAAGAAAATAGAATTAGATGAAATATGAGAAGAAGCATTAGAAATAATGATAAATACTTCAATATCAATGTTTCTAACTGGTAATTGATGAACTTGAAAAACATTTCTTATAAATCATTTTTTAAATGAAAATAATAAGTTATCTGAAAAAAAGCAAAAGAAAGTTCAAATGCTTGCTACTACTTGAGCAGCTGCTCAATTATATGAATTTTGAGAAACTTATCATTCATTTTTTAGAATTTTTTGAGAAAAGTTATGATCAGTTAATAAAGAACAAAAAGATGTAATGAAATATTTTGATACTTACATAATTGATGAAGCATCTATGATCTCAGCTAGTCAGTTTGATTTAATTAATAGAAGACTTCAACAAGTGACTTGAGTACATAATAAATTATTTTGATGAAAACAAATTATATTTGTTGGTCATCTATTTCAAGCTTCTCCAGTTGTAACACAACAAACAAAAGATGAATACGAAGAACATTATCATAAAAAATATGATGATGTATACAAATCAATATTCTTTTTTGATGCAATATCTTTTGATACAAATTATTTTAAGATCATAGAGCTAAAAAAGACACACAGAACAACAGATATTAAATTGCAAACATATTTAAAGAATTTGATGTTATGAGAAAATTTGAATGCCGTATGTTCCTATTTTAATAAGAATTTCAAAGAACAAAAAGATATAAATTATGATAAAGCTATTTATATAGCAAATACTAATTCTAAAGTTGACAAATATAATACTTTAAAACTTGCACAATTAAAAGCTGATTGACAACAAATATATACAAGTACAGCAACATATTTTAATTGGGATAAAGATAATTATTGAAATATTACAAAAGAGCCATCACCACTTGAAATTAAATATGCGGTTTGATCTAGAATTATTTTTAATAAAAATACAGACATGTTCAAAAATTGAACAATGTGAACAATTATAAATATTTCTACAATTCATGATTATTTGAATAATAAAGAATTAGATTGTGTTGAAGTATTACTTGATTGAAAAACTATTCCACTTAAGATCATAAAAGAAACATGGAACAAATATGAAACATTGATTGTTTGACAAGATGAAGATTGAGAAGATATTCTTGAACATCAAATTATTTGAAATTATATTCAATTTCCTTTTCAACTAGGTTGGGCTCTTACTTGACACAAAAGTCAGTGAAAAACATTTGATAACATTATAGTTGATATTGGGCTTGTGTCTTACAAGGAGTGAAATGAATGGAAGAAAAAACCACAAAATCATATTGTGTATGTTGCCTTAAGTAGAGCTACAAGTTACGAATGAATCCAAATAGTACAAAAACTAAAACCTGAATTTATTGCAGTTGATAAAGATGTAAAAAATATCTGTAAAAAATTAATAAAATAAATTTTACATTCAATTAAAAAAGAATACAATAATTTGCGACAAAACCAGTAATATATAATAAAAAATAGCCTTTGAGTTTGGTTTTGTCGCCTAACACATACAATAATTATTGTATATACTCAAAGGCTATTTTTTATTATATATTTTCTAAATTACAGAATTTAAAAAAACTTAAATATGGATAATCTAGCTAAAATTAATGACATACCATTTTTAGATTTGTTTTCTAAATTATGAATTCAAACAAAAAAAGATTCTATTACAAATGAATATAAAATTCAAGTTCCATGAGAAAACAGAATTTCAAACTGAAGTTATAAATTAAACACTTTGAAAAATGCTGTTTTTGCAAATTGAGCAACAAGACCATCTTGATCTCCGTTTATGTTTATGAAAGAATATTTAAACACTTCTGATGATAGAAAAGTTTTTGAATGGTTTGAAGAAAATTTTAATATAAAAAGTAATTTAGAAAAACCAAAAAAAAATACTTCAAAAAAAGAAATATTAGAAAATATTTGAAATTATTTAATAAGAGAAAATTTTTCACAACAACACCTTTGAGCTATAAAAAGTTGGTTAGTAAATAGATGATTTTCTCTTGATTTTCTAAATTCAGAAGAATGATTTGAAAGAATAAAAGAAACATTTTATCAAATTTGATTTTGTGAAAATCCAGCAACTAGAACAAAAGATAAAAATTGAAAAGAATGGCTTCCATCAAAACCTGTTTTAATTTTTCCAGCATTAGACCAAAATTGAAAAATTATATGAGCTAAAATGAGAAAAATAAATAATCTTCCAGAAGATGAATCTAGTAAAGATTCAAAATCTATAAATATTTCATGATCAAGCAGTTGAGTTATTTTTCCTTCATTGAATTTCATTAAACAAACAAAACAAATTATAATTGTTGAATGAGAGCCAGATTATATTTGTATGAGAATGATGGGTTTTAAAAATGTTATTTGAAATCTTGGTTGAGTTGCTTCTTGTAAAGAAATAATAAAAGAATTAGTTAAATGAGTTGATTCTGTTGTTGTTGCTTATGATAATGATGGACCATGAAAAACTTGAGCTCAAAGATTAGCTGAATTTTGTAAAAGAGAAATGTCTTATATAAAATATATTGACAGAAATAATATAAATTGAGAAAAATATAAAGACATAAACGAATTTTATGAAGCTTGATTTTGATTTGAAGATTTTAGTAGAATGATTCAAAATGCAACTTTAATAAAACAAGATGATGATTGAAGATGAGATTATGATAGTAAAGAAGCAAAAGTTTTGCAAACAATGTGAAATAAAAATCCTTTTATTTATCTTAGAAAAAATTATGAGTATTATGATATTTACGAAAATAAAATAGTTAAAAAAGAATCTGTTTGTGATTGGATGTGAATTGATTCTAAAGAATTAAAAGAATTAAAAGAAATCTGAGAAATAAAAACATTTTATGATGTTTGTTATTTGAAATGATGAAAAAAAGAACATTATAATATTTTAGACGAAAGAGTAATTTTAGAAGCATCAAATAAATCTGAAATTCATGAAGATATAAAATTTTTAATTGAAAATTTATGCTGAAATAAAAAAGAAAATATTGAATGGATCCACAAAGCAATTTTATATAAATATACTCATATTAATGATGTATTAGTTCCAGCAGTTCTTTTCAAATGAGTTTGATGATCTTGAAAATGAACTTTTATAAAATTATTGAGCAAAATATTTGCACAAGAAAATGTAATGTGTGGACTTTGAACTCAATTTCTGACTTCTGATTTTTGTCCATATACTTGAAATAAAATAATAGTTGAGATCAATGAATTATGATGATGAAATCATAAAGATGCAACAAAAATATTAGAAAGATTGAAAAGTCTAATATTTGAACCTAGAATCATGATCAATATGAAAGGTATACAACCTAGAGAAGTCGATAATATAGCATGGTTTATTCTTTCATCTAATCACCAAAAGCCATTGCAATTAGATTCTTGAAGTTCATGAAACAGAAGATTCACAATTATAAAAACTTGAAATTGAATAGAACTTCAAAGATGAAGAGAAATAAATGAAATAATATCTAATGTTGAAAATGTTCAGAATTATCTAGCATGGCTTTATAAAGAATTTCCAGAAGTTATTAATTGGGATTGTATAACAGCATTAGAAAATGAAGATAAAATGTTGCTAACAGATAAATCTGAAAGTTATGTAGACAAATATATTACATGGCTTGATGAAAACTTTCCGAATATTACTAGAATTAGTATAAGAGAAAGAAATAGTACACTAGAAATGTATAGAAGAGAAATTTGAGAGGATTGATATATGTTCGATAAAAAATACTCAATTGAATATTTTAATATTAATCTACCTCATCATGTTGAAGCAAAAAAGGTTTCTATAAGATGAAAAACAAAACATTGATATTTCATAATTAAAAAAACAGATTCATCTAATTGTTGATGTTTTGAAAGTGATATTTATGAAAACTGAAATTGATTTATTGAAAATAGTATTAATATATTATCTAATAAATATAATAAAGATGAATAATAATGAATTTGAATATTAATTTCCTGAGATCTTTCGTTTAATGATTTTAAAGAATTATTAAAAAAGCATTATCCAAAAGCAAATTTTTCTAAACAACTAGCAAGTGTTAAATGTAAATGTTGAAAAGAATTTAAAATAATAAATGAAGAAGATTATAAAGAAACTATTTGCCATTGTTCAAGAATAATATTAAAATTTGAAAATAATAAAAAATAAATTTTACAAATAGAAAAAAAGAATATAATTTAAGTGTTTAATAATAAAAAAAAATATGTTTGAAAATTATACATTATTTGAAAATGATTGAGAGATAGATATTAATTCTATAAAGTTTTTATGATGTTCAACTAAAGATTGAATAGAAACAATTTGAAAATTTTGAACATGATTAAAATATGCAATTTCTGTTTTACTTAGAAATTGAATTACTTGAAAAAATTTATAATATAAATAATTAAAAATGAAAAATGACACTTATAAAGATTTTCTTACAATAGTTTATGACTATTATAATTTTTGAGTTGAAAGAACAATTGAAAAGAAGATTAAGTTATATTCAGAAGAATGAATTTGAAATAATAAAGTTGAATATCTTTCTCCAACAATTCAAGATGTTTATTATCAAAAATATAATGTTCCATTATTTGCAAAAAACTTTAAAAAACATTTGTGAAGATTTTGGATCAGAGATTCAACTCCTGAAGAATTAGTAAAATATGCAAAAAATATTGAAAGACAAGATGAAGTAATGAGTATTATAAAATTAAGAAATGAAAAATTTAACTATAATTGTTGATTAATTAAAGCATGAACTTGAGTATGAAAAACTATAATGTGAATAAAAATTTCTCAATATTTTGAATGTAATACTTTAATATTAGTTCCAAATTCTGTAATAATGAAGCAGTTTTCAGATTCTTTCTTAGATTTTTGTGTACTTACTATTTGAAAATATTGAGATTGATATAAAGAAATTGAGCCAATTACTGTTTGTACAAAAAAAAGCTTTTTTCTTGATCATGAAAAAATTTGTAAAGAATGAAATTTTGAAACAATAATAATTGATGAGTGTCATGAATGATTTTCTGAAAAATTAAGATTTGCATTAAATAAATGATTTAGTTGAAAAGAAATAAATTTATTTTGATTATCTTGAACACCTTGTACTCCTGAACTTGATGAAAAAGATTTTGAAAAATATTTTTGAAAACTTATAGATGTTAAAGATGAGTATGATTATAAGCCAGATTTTGAATTCATTGAATATAAACCATGAAAAGTAAAGATTGATTGAGAAGAATCAGATAGATACATATTTGAAAATTATGCAGAATTAAGATGATTAATGGCAAAAGATGAAATAAGGTTTGAACATCAAATTGATAAATTAAAAGAACTATATAAAGAAAGACATACTATAGTTGTATTAACAGATAGAACATTAGAAGTTGAAAATTTCTTTAATAGATTATCAAAATGAGATAATTCTAAATTTAATTTAATTAAGATCAATTGAAATACAAAAACAGAAAATGATGATATTAGTATAAAAGAAGCTAAAAGTAATTGAAAGAAAACAATTATAATATGAGCAATTAAGAAAATTTGAACATGATTTGATTTTCCTCAAACTGATACAATATTTATGATTTGTTCGATAAAATGGAAATCTACAATTGAACAATGAATTTGAAGATCATTAAGACCACATGACAAACTTAATCCTTTAGTTGTAATATGGAACGATGAATCATTAAGAGGTCAAAGAATTGAAAAATTAAGAACAATAAAGAAAGAATTTTGAATAGATAAAAAAGAAATTAAATTTATTCAAGTTTGAGATCATAGAGAAGCTCATGAAAAATTAAAATTAGATTTTATAGATATAATTAAAAAATAGTTATGTATACAATGAACTTATATTTTGCTTTTGTACAACTAAGAAAACAAATATATAAAATCAAAACTAGAAAATGATGAGATAAATATACAAGCATAGAATTAAATAGATCTAAATATAAAACATTTGAAAAATTTTATATAGAAGCACAAACTTATATATTTGAATTTGATAAAAATTTAAGTGTTCAAGAAGTATTTGATACTATGCTTGATAAGTCTCAGACTAAAATTTGAATAAAAAAATTATGTAATTAAAAAGAAAATTAAAAAAAAGTTTTACAAAATGAAAAAAAAGAATATAATTATTTTGTAAGTTAATCAAGTTTAAAATCTATTAATTTAAAAATAGAATCTACATTAAATACAAAAATTATTTCATAAAAAAACTATATGAATTATAATAGATATTCAAAATGTAATGATTGATGAATTACTGTAACAATATTAGCTTTTATATGATTAATTTCTTCTGTTGTTATACTCATATGGTGGTTACATAGATAAAAATTAAAGTTCATTAAAATAATTATGTATAAAGAGAGCAAGATGTGTAAAATGTGATTGGAAGTGTTTATGCTCAGATGTCTAACCACTTTAGACTTAGAGTAAGCGATAAAATTATATGAGTAATAAAAAATATATAGAAGATCTTAATGATAAAACAAATGAAGAATTGGAATTAGAAGAACATGCAATTATTCAAATGTGAATTATAAATAATGAGATATTAAAATCTTGTATTGAAAAAGATGATAAAATTTGAATAGAAAAATGTGTAAAAGTTCAAGAGGAAGTAAAAGAAAAACTAATAGCAATTATTAAATTAAAATAATAAATTTATGGATAAAGAAATAAAGTTAGCTAAACTAAAAAAGCAATTAGATAAATTAGATAATCTTGAAGAAAAAACTATTTCAAGTCAATTATTCGCTATAAAAACAAGTGATAGAATACAAGATATAATTGATGAAATTGAAATTCCTAATAAAAATTTAACCATTAAATAAAAAAATATGAAATTAATAGATAATATGATAGATAAATTTTCTAATATAGCTAAAGACAAAATAAATCACTTAAATGAAGTTTCAGATGAAGAGATAGAGGAATTATTAGAAATATTCTGAAACGATTATTACAGAGCTATTTTTGATATGATTT
Source organism: Candidatus Altimarinota bacterium (assembly GCA_028692735.1). Lineage (GTDB taxonomy): Bacteria > Patescibacteriota > Gracilibacteria > BD1-5 > UBA6164 > Altimarinus. The sequence goes on along the minus strand of JAQUWS010000007.1, from coordinate 9,992 downwards.
ACTGTATTTTTTCTAACATATTTAATCAAATTGTAGAATTAATAGCATTTTTTATAAAAAATATTTTTGAAACAGTAGGTTATACAATTGCAAACATAGTAATAATAACAAAACTTTTAATTAAATCATTAAAAAAATAATATGTATGAAGCACTTTTAATAATATTTATATTTATATTTTTAAGTATAATAAGTTATTTACTTATAACTTGAATATTGAGTATAATATTTTGGTTATTAGTATTATGATGATATACAATTAATTTTAATATTTGGTTAGCTTGAATAATATTACGGCTAATACTTTTTTTAATTAATTTAAACAGACAATAAAATTTAATAAAAATTAATTATGAAAAATTACCATGATTGAAAAAAAGTATTTTTTAAATGACAAGAAGTAAAAATTGAAAGGCCAATATGAGAGACATGGACTGTAGAAGAATTATTTTGTCATAAAAATGATTCACATGATAATATGAAAAAAAATAAATCAAGAAAATTAATGAAAAAAAAATTAATTTTAAAAAGAATACTAGAACAAAAAAAATTAGAAAAAAAATTAAAAAATTTTAATAATTGAAACAAATATTTTAAAAGATTATTTGCTTTTTTAATATTATTTTTAATATTATTACTTTTACTTTTATTATAATAGAATATGATTAAATTTATTAAAAAATTATTAAATATATTATTTCAAACAGATTCTAGAAAAGAATTAAAAAGAATGGAGAAATCATATAGAAGTTTAAAGTTAACAACTAAACAAAAAGAGTTCATAAATAAACATTATTGATTAAAATTAAAGTAAATATGATAAAACTTACACCTACCATAGAACAATTGGATGAATTAGGATTTAGTAAACTTGAGAAATGTTATATACTTGAAACACTGGAAGAAGATTGAATTCAGATTTGGTATACTATAGAAAAAAATAGATTTGAATTAGAAACACATGATGGTCCTTATGATAGTGAAGTCTTTACAGATTTTTATCCTGAATATATTGAAGACCTACAAACAATAATTAGATGCTTTAGAATTAAATAATTAATTTACACTTACAATTAATGAAACAACTAGAAGAATTAGAATGAATAAAAATGCCAGATAAAGGTTTTAAACTTGAAAAAGATTTTACTACTTATTGGCTTTGAGAATTATGAAAAAAATGATTTTGGAAAAAGAAATGGTCTGATTGATCTTTTGACATGAAACCTTATGATTGTAATATTGCAACGCCAGAAGCAGATTATTATTGTGAAATAAAAGTAATAAAAAAAGATGAGTTTAGTTTAAAAGTATTAAGGCCAAATCAATTAAAAGCGTTAGAAGATCTAACTAATTTATGAAAAAATGCAATAGTTGTTATATATTCAATTGAATTTAATAATTATAAAGTTTATAAATATTCAGATCTGAAAAAACTTTTTAAATAAAATTAAAAAATAATTTTACAAACAGAAAAAAATTAGTATAATGTTTTTGTTTTTAATGACAATTTAATATTTATTATAAATATATGAAAAAATGTACAAAATGTTGAGAGGTTGAAAAGATTATTAAAAATTGAAAATCTTGAGAAAACCAAAAATACAAATGCAAAGTTTGTTGAACAAATTTTATTGATCAAGAAGTAAATAAAATAGAAGATCAAGAAATACCAGTAGATTGAACAGTTGACACATGAGTAATTGCTGAATCAGTTGAATCAGTTGAAAAAACAGAAAATGAAAAAACTATTAAAGAAAGATCTAATATTATAAAGAATAAAAATTTTAGAGAAAACTATAATAATAATTTTGATATTCCTAAACATAGCAAAAAATATTGATTTAGTTTTAGTTCATGGAAAGAATACTTTTTAAAAAAACATGAAAGCAAAAAAAATATTAAAATTAATCAAACTACAATATGAATGCAATAGTTAGATATATTAGAATTAGAGATGTTAAAAATCCACAAAGATGAACTTTAGATAGTTCATGAATAGATTTCTTTATTCCAAATGATTTAGAAAGAGTAAAAGAAACACCTAATGATGTTGATAGAATAGAAAGATTTTGTGAAGTTGTTTGCTGATCAATTTCAATTCAACCATGAAGATGAATTCTAATTCCAACTTGAATTAAAACAATTATTAAATCAGGTTACGATATGGTTTTTGATAATAAATCTTGAATTGCAGTTAAAAAATGACTTATAATTTGAGCAAAAGTTATTGATGCTGATTATAGATGAGAAATTCATATTCATTTGATTAATTCATCTGATTATGTACAATTTGTTAAACTTTGAGATAAAGTTGCACAAGCAATAATTAGAGAAGTAGTTTTAGATGATCTTGAAGAAATAGAAGAAAATGAATTTGATTTAGAAGATGACACAGAAAGATGAGAAGGTTGATTCTGATCAACATGAAATTAATATTAAAATAATTATTATGTTTATAATAGAAAATTCATATTTATGTACTTGAACAAGTATATGAATTATAGAAGTTGATGTAATAAGATAAACAGATAAAATGATTTTTATTGATTCAAAAAAAATAAATTCTTTTTTTCCATTATTAATGAAAACTTGATATAAAAAATCTGAGTTGTGATAAGAAATATTTTATACAAAAGAAAATGCTGAAATAAAAGTAAAAGAAATTATAAATAGTAAAATTTCTAATTTAGAAAAGCAATTAGAATTATATAAAAATAATCTTTCTTTATTATGATAGAGTGAAAAAAATTTGATCAATGAAAATCAAATGTTGAATTGATTCCTTGAAAAGTATTACTTGAAGTTTGAATAATACTTTGATTTTGAAAAAGAAAATATTGAAAGAATTCATGGCAAAATTTAGATGACTTTGAAGATCGTTATTTATGAGCTGCTTTGCGTCATATATATCAACATCAATCTTGAGAAATTATAGATCAAGAATCTTGAAGAAGTCATATTTGACATGCTTTAACAAATCTAATATTTTTATTATATAAACAAATAGAAGACAATGAACAAAAGCTTTGAATTTGAATATCTGAAAATAGTTTACAAGATATTGAAAAAATGAATATTGAAAGAAACTAGAAATTCTAAAACATTAAGTTTATTTTGAGAAGTACTTGAGATAAATTGTTTAGAAGAATGATTATTTCCATTATTAACAACTAGAAGAATTTATACAAGATGAGTTATATGAGAATTTGCTGCTTTTTTAAGAAGTCCAAAACATCTAAAAGATTTTGAAAAATATGGTTGTAATTATTGGAAATTATGGGCAAAAGATGATTGATCAATAAATGTTGATTATTGAAATAAATGGTTAGATTTTTGATGAGTAAATCAATTAAAAGAATTAATAGAAACATTAAAAACAAATCCAAATGATAGAAGAATGATAATTTCAGCATGGGATCCATCTAATTTAAAAAATTTAGATCTTCCTTGTTGTCATTATGCTTATCAATTTTATGTTAGAAATTGAAAATTAGATCTATTATGGCATCAAAGAAGTGCTGATTTTATGGTATGAGTGCCTTCAGATATAGTTTTAGCAGCATTAATGGTAATAACTATAGCTAAGGAAACAAATTTAGCTCTTGGTACTATTAAAATGGTTTTCTGAGATACTCATATTTATGAAAGCCATATAAAGAAAGCTAAAAAACAACTTAATAATTATATGTTTTGATCTCCACATTATAATTTTACTTGATCTTGAATATTCAATTTTGTTCCAGAAGAAATTGAAATAACTGATTATGTTTGTAATGATAAAATAAATTATGAATTAATTTGATAAATATGAGAATTACAAAAGAAGAATGGTATATGCAAATTGCTGAAACTATTGCATTAAGATCAACATGTAATAGAAAAAAAGTTTGATGCATTATAGTAAAAGATTGATTAATAATTTCAACTTGATTTAATTGAGTTGCAAGATGAGAAGCTGAATGTCCTGAAAATTGATGTTCAGTCTCAGATTCTTCTTGATGTCATACAATTCATGCAGAAATAAATGCTATTATAAATACAGCTAGATTATGAGTTTCAATTTATTGAGCTGAAATTTTTGTAACCTTAAAACCATGTTCAGATTGTTCAAGAGCTTTGATTAATTCTTGAATTTCAAAATTATATTATAAATGAAGTTCAGATAAATATGAAACTTGACATAATATAAAAATTGAAGATTATATTGAAACTTTTAAAATGTAATTTTAAAAAAATGCTAAAAATAGAAACAATATCAGTTGTTTTGATTTCTAAAGATTGATATTATATTTGAAAAAATTGAGAATTACCAAAAAGATATAAATGAGATAAAGAATTTATTACTAATTTAGTAAAAGATAAAGTAGTTTTAATGAGTGAACAAACTTTCAAAGATTTACCAGAATCAATAAAAAAAGCAACAAAATCTATAACTACAAATATAGAAGAAAAATATGAAATTAATTTTTGAATTTGAACTTTTAGTAAAAATTCTGATATGTTTATTATAATTAAATCAGAAGAGGATCTAAATTGATGAAAAGAATTTCTAATAAATAGAATAACAGATTATTATGATCTAATTATGAATATAAACAATATTATGATATTTTTTAAAAGAAAATAAAAAATAAATTTTACAAATAAAAAAAAAATAATATAATAAATTCGTAAATTAATAATAAAGTTTAAAAACTATTTATTGAATAATAGGATCTACATTATTAAAATTATATTTTAGTCAAAGAAAAGACATTAAAACTCTCGTATTATATTTTTATAATTATAAATAATTATGGAAGCAACAGCACAAAAGTTTGAATGAATTTGATGTTCTTCAATTGAGGAACTTGAAATTGCAAGTTGATGATCTTCTTATCTTAAATTAAAAGATTGAGATAAAGTTAAAATGAGATTTTTACAATGACCTTTTATGGCTTATGTATCTCAAGAGTTTGATGATGTTAAGAAAGAATATATTTGAGATAAAATAAGATATGATTTCAATGATCCAGAAGCAAAAAAAGATCAACATGCAAAACTAACTCTAACTTATTTGATTTATAATTATGTAGAAAAAAAAGTTCAACTTTGGGAAATATCTCAATCTACAATTCAAAAAAATCTAAAAGCTCTTAATGAAATGAAACCAGATTTATCAGCGTTTGATATTCAAGTTACTAGAGAAAATAATAAAAGTTATCAAATTATTTCAGGTAATGATAAACCTTTTGATTTAAAAGAAGTAATTGCTGAAGTAATGGAAAAATGATTGATGGATAGAATTAATAAATCAGATGAACATGAAGAAGCTGCACCATGATTTGACGATGAAGAAGCTGCAATTGCTGAACAAATTGAAGCAAAAAAACCAGTAGCAAAAATGACGAAAGCAGATGTAGAAGAAGAATTCAAATAATAAAACATAGTTAGGGAATCTATTGAAAATTCCCATTTTTTAAATCTAATATTATAAATATGCAATTATATTTTATAGATAAATTAATAGAAGAAATAGCAATTATTTGAATAGATGATGATTGAGTAATTATTCCTGAATTCGATGAACTTTTAGAAAAGTTAAAAATGGATAGAAGTAAAAAATTTGAAAATATTTGAAAATTTGTAAAAAATCTAGAATCAGATATAGATGCAATAAAAACAGAAAAACAAAGATTATCTTTGAAACAGAAGATCTGTGAAAATAAAGTTGAAAGATTAAAATGATTCGTAAAAAATTCAATGGAAAAACATAATAACAAAACATATAAGGCATGAATATTTGAATTTTCATTTAGAAAATCATCATCATTGAATATTGATAATATTGATCTTATTCCAGATGAATTTAAAAGGGTTACTATAGAAGCAAACAAAAGTGATATTAAAGCAGCAATGAAATTATGAACTGAATTTAAAGGAGTTTCTATTAGTGAAAATCAAAATCTAGTAATAAAGTAATTCAATTTTATTGTTAAAAATAAATATGAGAAAACTTAATAAAGAATTTTTTAAAAAACATCCTGATCTAAAAAACTATTTTATTCCAAAGTTTAAAAATAAAACTTGATATTTTATTTATAAATACTTAGATGATTTAGCATTATTATATTGGAGTGTATTAATTATAATTTTTATAGTTTTCTCAATGTTTATTTCAATTAATTTCGCTATGGTATTTGTACCAATCAGAAATATTATATTTTTATAAAAAATTTAATTATTTAAAAAAAATAGCTTACAAAAAGGCTTTTTTTTTAGTTTTAAAATTGTTTTGCTATAGAACTATAACGAGAACTTATAGAGCATCAAAAACAATCAATTTTAATCAACTATATGCATTATTTTCTTTCTTTGAACATTAATTCTTTCTAAAGTGCATTTTGCCATGTTTTCATCTCATATTACTTCTTTTTTAAAGTAATAATTAGGATCTGTTTCATTTAAAACTCATAATACTTTATTTCTAAATTCTTGACATACTCATTTTCAATGCATATCAAGTAAAAATATAATTTTTTCACGAATATTTAGATTTATAAAAACACAATTATAAGAATCATGAAGTTTTATATCTGATCATAATAAATTTAAAGGATGAGAATTTCATCAATTAGATTGCTCAAGACCATGATGAATATTATTTTTATCCTTATCTTTTATAAGTTCATCAACGGACTTTATTCATCTATAATCTTGCAAATATTTATTTGCTTCTGAATGGTTAAAACTCATAATTTATAAAATTAATTATAAAAAAAGAGCCAAAGGTGGCTCAAATTATTATTTTCAAAGTCTTTCCGCAATAATTCACATAAAGTAAACCATTTCTTTTCAATTAATAGTTCAGTCTTTATTAATTAATTTTGTAGTTGCTCACTTAATATCCTTAATAACTTTTCATCAAGTAGGATTTTCTTTATTATAAATTTCTTCATAAAATCAAATTACACTCATAATTGTTAATTTAGAAAATAAATAGTTTTTATATTCATCAAAAGTTTTAAATCTTGTATTCCATAAAGTATCATATGGATCATTTTTACGACCTGGTGCAATATCTTTATGTCTAACTAAATTTTCTTTTTTAATGTTATGTTTTTTTATTAGTTCAATAGCTAATTCATCTACTTTGTTTCTTTGAATATCTGTAAAATTATCTCAAGTATTAACTATTTCAATTCATATTGAGTATTTATTCAAGTCTTTTTTATTTAACCATTTAGATAATCATGCTTGCCATAATATATCTGTATCTTCTCATATTTTACCGACTTCTCAAGCAGATCATACTACATAATGAGCAGAAGCAGGAGCTTTATTAGTTGCAAGATATTTCATATTTCAAGAAAAAGTTCATCATCAAGTATGATGCAAAACTAATATCTCACAAGTATTTTTACCTGATGATTTTTTATTAGTTGGAAGTATTAAATCAAAATTCATATCTTTTAATTAGATTTTAAAGTTTTCTTTATTTCTTTATTTTCTATTTCTAACATGTTTTTAATATTTGTACAAGTTATTTTATTTGTAACTTCTATTTTATTAAAAGATCATGTATCATATCACATTTTATATGAAAGAAAAATTACAATTAATATAAGAACAATAATTGTAATTATATAAATATTATTTTTGTTCATAATCTCAAATTAGTTTATTTTTATAAGTATATTTAGATAATCATCAATTTATATTACCTATAGTTGTTTCTGCATCTTTAACCGTAAGATAAAAAGCATTTTTCATCATATTTAGAATAAAATAAGCTTTTTGCTCTTGTGTTCAATAAATATCATTTTGAGAAATTTCTTGAATATTCTCTATAGTTATATCTATTGTGTCTTGATGCCAGTTATTGAATTTATTCAAAAAATATTTTGGTATTCACATTTTTATTGCTAAACTTTCATATTCTTGAATTAGATCAGTAATTAATGTTAAAAACAAATGGCATAATTCTGAATCTGTTAAATTATCGAAATTTGTTTTTAAAACTAATTCTTTAAGTCAATCTTTAAAAACATCAATTTTTATTTGAAGAAAATCAATTATTAAATCTCTTTTTGCTTCGTTCTTAACTTTAATATTCTTTACCATTCTGTAATAAATATCCATTTTATTAAAAAATGTATGATTTATGAGATCTACTTTTATTTTTATTTTTTTGTCTTTTTGCAGATCAGACCAATATTTAGCTGATACTAAAAATAAAAGACAAAGAATAGAAAGAAATCATAATCATTTATTTATTGCAATATCCATAAATTTGTCAAAATTCATTTGTTTACGTTTATTTTTATATTTATTTTTGTTTTTCTATTTCTGTCTTTTCATCTGTTATAATATCTCTTCTATGTTTATTCCAATATGCTAATAATGGAACTACAGTAGCAGATAATAGTGATCTAGTTGAAAATTCTAGAACTCAAGTTTGAATATAAAATGCAAACATATCTATAAAATAACCAAGTCAAGCATATATTGATATTTCAATCAATCTTCATCCAGAAGATGTAATTAAATCTTTTGCTAAAAGATATTTAATAAGTTTATCTATAAACTTCATAATTAACAAGTTAATTTTAAATTAAAGCCCATGTTTAAATGGGCTTATTTTTTTTAGTCTTTTATTAGATCAAAAATTGATTCTGTTTGTTCTACTGTTAACATATTTGGCAAATCATCTGATTTTATCATAAATAATTCAATATTTATTTCTTCATCTAATAGTTTATTATATTCTACTAATTGATTTGTTTTGTGTTCTATATCTTCTTTAAATTTTTCTTGAAGTTCAAGAATTTCTTTTTCAAATTCTTTTTTATTTTCAATTTTATAACTTTGTTGACCGTTAATATCATTAATAAAAATACAACTTCAATCTTGATTTTTTTCACAAAATTTTTCACATAATTCAATACGAAGTTTATTATATTCTTTATAATTTTCAGTATCAAATATTGATCACTCTATATTTTCCAATTCATTTCTAATAAGTTTTTTGTTTTTAATCATTGCATAAGCAAATTTTGATCATTCTATATTAGATAATCATGTAATTGCATTATGAATTCTTATTAGGTCTTTATTCTTCATAAAATATTAGTTTAGTTAATATATAATATGAGGAAGTGGACTAAACCCACTATTACACCTTTCGGAAACCTCAACTTAATTATAATTAAATTTATAAAAATTAAGTTACTCAATTAAATGATTTAATACTTGCCATAGCTAATCAGTTTACTGATTTAATTGAAGCAGAAGCAAGTCAGTTTATTGATTTTAAGTTAGCAGGTCATACAACTGTTGTATAAGTTATTGTAAGTTTAGGGTCATTAGTAGTTCATGTTTGGTCTGCATAATATCACCGAAGATAAGAATATGCTCAAGATGACCAAGTACCTCAGAATGTTCAATCTAAATCCCAACTGAATTTTGCTCAAAATTTACTTACTCACGTTTTGCTAACATTAGCAATTCAACTGGAATTTAAAGTAATATCATTATAACCAGAAGTAGAAAAGTTAGCATAAGTAACACTTCAAAAAGATGTACTTCATAATTGTGAATAATCTCAATTTACAACATCATAATCACTGGCTGGTGTGGAGGCAACAACGTGCAAATTTGGACTTCAAACTCATAGTCATTTATCACTTCAATACAATGAAAGGGACACGTCTGATATTGTTGCAGCCGAAGTTAAAGAAGATGTTACAAAAGTAAATATACTTCTTATGTTAGTTTGAAACTGGTTTGTTGTTGTTGAAGCTTGAAGCCGAACAAGAGCATTACTAGCATTAGAATATTGTCTTCCTGTTCAAGCTCAAGCAATTATATTAGCAAAAGTTTCATCGACAGACCCTCTATAAGCACTTCCATCTACAGAACTACTACCGTGTCAAGCGTCTGGGTATACTACCAATGTACTCATAATTAAATAATTATAGTATCTCCAAGAATAATATGGAGAACCGCAAGTA
>JAQUWS010000052.1 GCA_028692735.1 Candidatus Altimarinota bacterium | reverse complement strand
TTTTTCTTCAAGTTTTAATAGAGATTTATCATATAATTCTATTTCTAAATTTTCTATTACTTTGTTATTTTTTGAAAGAATATTTTGTTTTTTATCTTCTGAAATTTTGTTAAAATTTTTATATAATTCTATAACATCATCAAAAGACTTACTATCAAATCAGAAATCTATATTTTTTAATTCATTTAATTCTTTTATAACTTTTCTTGTTATTACAATCTTTGCTCTATTTCTTATATACAAGTTTACATCACTATTTATATCTTTATCCAATTTCAATATAATTTTTTCAAATATATCATAATCCTTTTGTGTTATATCTTTTATTTTACTTAATTGATTATTTCAAGATTCAAGTCTTTCTATTTGTCTATTTATTTTCCTTATGATATATTTGAAGTTCTTTTCATCTATTTCATTGTAATGAAATAACTCTTTTAAATATTGTTTTTCTATTCATAGAGAATGTAGAGATATAGCAGTTTTAACAAGCTCATGGTTATTATTTTTTTGTTTTTTTAATAATTTCTTTAGTCAGTCTTTTGATTTTTCCAACTCTTGAGTATATTTTCATATTAATTTTTCATATTCCCTATTTGTAATATATCATTTTTCAAAAGAGTTTTTTAGTTTTTCTATTATTTTCAGTAATGAAACTATTTTTCATTCATCAAATTCATATTGTTCTAAATCATTTAATTTATCTATTTTCATTTTTCTCATAAATGCAGCAATTGTTGTTGCTTTTATCAGAAGTGTAAACATAATACTTCAAATAGTTATAACCATAATAAAATCCCTGATTGAAAAGTCAAATTTCCATCAAACTATTTCTTGAAATTTAAGTATTTTTTCATAATTTTCATCTCAAACTCATGGAATCATCAAAACCATCATCATTGCTAGAGCTCATCTCAAACTTCACCATGATAAAAGATGTTGCCGTGAATTAGGAATTTTTTCTTCTAATTTAAAAAAATTTATAATTCATAATGGGATATATACACTTATTGCTCTTGATGCCATAACTATTATTATAACCACAAAAATAGGAATAATAAATCTTGCAAAATCAATATTTATGTATGATAGAGTTAATCACATAAGGATAAATACTAGTGAATTTGCTAAAAATGCAAAAAATCACCAAAAATTTTCCATATATTCTTCAACTTTTGGAGAGATTTTGTATCTACCATAGTTTCATATTATGATTCAAGCTATTGTTGTTGATATTACTCATGAAATTGGTATACCAAAATGTTCTCAGATAACTTCTGATAAGATAAATGTAAGATGAGCTAAAACCATTGTAAAAGTTATCTCTATTGCCTCATTATTAGTTATTTTTGAGATAATTTTAGAAAATGTTAATCATGTTATACATCAAAATATAATTCAGCCAAACATCATAGATAAGAACGAAAATACTCATCAAATTATTGAAGAACCTGTTATATTTCATTCAAACATTATTCATAAGACTACTAGAAATAACGCAAGTGATGTTCAATCATTGAATAAACTTTCTCATTCGAAAATCAAAGTTAGTCTTCTTGGAGCTCATATCATCTTAAATAGTGATAATACAGCAACTGGATCAGTTGCCGATATCAAACTTCAAAATAACAGACAAACCATAAATGGAATATCTAATCATATAAGTGGGAATACAAAATATAGTCAAGTTGCTATCAATGTAGCAGATATTAGTAGTCAAAAAACAGCAAGTGATGTTATGCTTTTCGCGTTTTTTAGAACTTGTCTATAATTCATATTATAAGCAGATTCAAAAAGAAGAATTGGTAAAAAAACAAAAAATAATATATCTGGAGTTAATCTAAAATCATCAATAAATGATAGAAAACCTATTTTTGAAAGTGGTATTAATATTATTCATACGATTACTAGTGATACTGTGTATGGAAATTTTATCTTTTTTGATAGAAAAAATGTTCCACAAGATATAATAACAAGCGTTAAAAATGATAAAATTCATGTTAGAAATGATATTTCTTCCATATTTTTTAGTTTATAAAAATAAATTTGTAAGTCTATTTTTTATCCCAAAAAACAAAAAAGTCAAAAAATTTATATTTTTTTGACTTTTTTGTTTTTTGGATGAATTGTTTAAATATTTTTTATGGAGTAACTGTTATCATTATTTTATTTCATCCAGCTGTAGTTGTTATAGTTTTTCAAGTTATTTTTAGATATTGTTAGGTAACTATATAATAAAAGTTATTTGAAAATTATTTATAATAAACTATTATACTTAAATTCTAATTATATTAAAAATTTAGTTTTTAAAACACCTTACAGAAAAACCAAATGCATTATAATAAGATTCATCTGGATAAATTACACCCGGGCTAAGGTAAAGATATTTCCCATAATTACTACTACCAGGAGTCGATATCCAATAATACCCAGAATTAACATCTCATATATTACCATTAGAATAACTACGATTACCTGTTAATGGTAAATTTAATGCTCTCATCATTCTTGTTCAACAACTTCAATCATTACCCCAGTGTCATGCCCAAAAAGCGTCTATCCATTCTGTATTTGATGGAACATGATATCAACTAGCACATGGTCATTGTCTTGATAGATTATCTCATGCTGTTCATCACCAATTATTTGATATATCTGTATTAGCCCATACTCATCATATAGTACTCCCCCGAACAAATCAATATGTATCTGTTCATGCATTTAATCATATAGTTCAGTCTATTTTTGTTGATTGTTGACTTGTATCTCAATATGGAAATCATTTATTTCTTCCCCATTGAAAATAATCTCAATATGAACTAGATCAAGTTCATGATATATTTGTTCATACATTACAGGCTGCAATTGTATATCAAGTTCATATTCACGTACATAGTATTATATCTGGAGTATTACATCATGAATAATTACTAACTGAAGAAAACATAGTTTGTCATGATCATAAACATGAAGATTTAGTAAAATATGTTCAATCAAGAATAGTAACTCAGATATTTATTCAATCACTATAAACAACTGTTGTTTTTCATGATGTAGGAATTCATTCATGACTCCTATATTTTACTTCTCCTCATACAATTTCATCTGTTCATACATACCGATCTTCAATTTCTCATAAACTTGGATTTCATGTTAATATTAATGTTGTCAATTTTGTTAGATTTCATATCTCTATTGGAATACTTGTTAACTGATTACCATATAATCTAAGAGAAGTTAAATTTGTAATATTTCCTATTTCTGAAGGTAATGTTGTCAAATTATTTTCTGATAAATCTAGAGTAGTCAATTTTTTTAAATTTCATATCCATGACGGTAAACTTGTTAATTGATTACTTCATACATTTAATTGCTGTATATCAGTTAAATTTCATATCCATGATGGTAAACTTGTTAATTGATCATTATTTAATGACATTCACATTAAGTTGCTAATCTTTCATATTGCTGATGGAACAGTTGTTCATCAGTTGAATGTAATATAATATACAATATTACACCAGTCAGCCTGAGTTGTAGGATTTAATTCATATCCCCGTCACCTATATATATAACTTCAATCATAAGCTTTTAAAAATCATGATGCTTTATATCAATTTAATTCATCTATATCTGTTGATGTTAATGTACAAATAGGTGAATCTTTTATACTTATTACAATCTTAGTTCAATCTCATTTTATACTCATTGTTTTTCATTCTATTGGAATTCAACTTTGACTTAATTGATAGCTATTGGAGTCAAAACTACTTGATAAACTTCCTAAAGAACTATTTCATCATAGATATAGACTTGATAAATTTGTTAAATTTGTTATTTGAGATGGAAGTGTTGTTAAATTATTCCGTGATAAATTTAAACTATTTAATCATATTATATTCCAAATTCCACTTGAAATACTTGCTCAACCATACCAATAAATAGAATAAGCATTACACCATTCTTCCTCAGTTGATGGACTTAATTTATTCCGATATGAATTGTAAACTTCTATGCTTCAATCTCATAAATAATAGTTTAATTCATCTAATTGAGTTTGTGTTAATGAACATGTTGTTGGAGGTTCTTCTTCTCATCATGTCGTTCATCATCAACTAGTTGTTCATGGTGGAATATCTGATACTATTCATGTTATTCATCATACATCTCATCTTATAAACGTATCTACTAATAATATTGATCATGTATTATCTGTTGGACCTAAATCTAATATTGGAGCATATTCATCTCATCAATCTAGTATCGTTCCACTTAGTACATCTTGCACATTTGAAATAAATTCTACCTTATCTTCATTTCAAGTTAAAGATAATGTTGTTCCACTTAATACTACTATATCTCATCATCTTCATGGTTCATAATCAAATCATCCTGTCATACTATTATTATGATTGTAGGAATGTGGTATATTATCATAACTGTTATATACTACTTTCTTGTTTTGAATCAATCTTGTTAAATCTGGATCTCATATATCTGTTACGATTATACTTGGTTGTACCAATAACATCTGTATTCATCATGTTTCTACTTTTAAAAACTTCTCATTATATGTTCACCTTATCAATGCTTTTACTTTGCTTATATCTGCTGCATAACTCTTATTTATTATATTTTCTCACAGTATAGCTGCTTCACTAATACTTCAGATTTGGTACTCTGTTTTTCATGCTGTTATACTATATGTAAATTCATCGCTTGTCAATGGATCTATTGTTTTTTTACTTACACTTTGTATATTTTTTATCACATTTTCTCAGATTGTTCACTCTATCCATGCTTCTCATCAATTATATGTTATTGTTTGTGAATTATCTGGATTTGGATAAAATCATGTCTTTGTCATAAATATTGCTAGACTTTTTTGTACCAAATTTATGTCTGCTATTCTCGTACTATCTCTTGTATTTCTACTATATCCTTGAAAACTTATGAAAGCTATTGCTCATAAAATTGCTAATATCACAATAGTTACAATTAATTCAACTAGAGTAAATGCCTGTTTCTTTTGAACCATATAAGCCTTTATTAACAAATAAAAAAAAGATAATTTACCTCAGTAAATTATCTTTTTTTTATTTGTTTTTACAAATTATTTTTTATTTTTAAATTGACTTTTATTGTTTTATAGGAGGAATATTATTCCTTAAAATTGTATGATAATTTTTTATTTTTATTTCTTAATTTTATTAAATAAATGAAAATATATTTTATGGGGTAACTGTTATAACGATATATGTTCAATTTCATCTTATAGTCATTGTTTTTCATGTTGTTGGTATATTTAACTGAGACCTACTTGATGTATTTAATAAAAATAAATATGAAAGGTTTCATAAAGATGAATTTCATGATAAATTTAATACTTGTAATACTATTAAACTCGTTAATTCTTGAGGTAATGTTGTCAAAGAATTACTTGTTAACTGTAAGTTATATAACTTTGTAAGATTTCATATACTTGATGGCAATGTGGTTAAAGAATTATAATGAAGTCATAACTGCGTTAAATTTGTAAGATTTCAAATTTCTGTTGGTAAACTTGATATAGAATTATATCAAACCGATAAAACACTTAAACTCGTTAAGTTTCAAATTTCCACTGGTAATGAGGTTAAAGAATTATGATCCGCTAAAAAATTTATTACTTTTGTAAGACCTCATATACTTGATGGAAGTGAAGAAATATTATTATCACTTAAATTAAGATCTAAAAGATTTACAAGATTTCATATAGTTGTAGGGATGCTTGTTATATCATTTAAATTTATATAAACCCATTCTAAATTTGTCAAATTTCATATAGTTGTTGGAACTGATGTAAGAGAATTATTTGTTAACCATATTTGTTTTAAGTTTGTTAAATTTCATATGTTTGTTGAAATATCTGTAAGTAGGTTATTTGAAAAATCAAAATATAATAATGATGTTAAATTATATGTTTCAATTGGAATTTCTGTTAATTTATTATGATTTAAATCTATAGATGTTAAACTTGATAAATTTCATATAGTTGTTGGTAATGATGAAATATTGTTATAACTTAAAGATAACTGTTGAAGATCGTTTAAATTTCATATAGTTGTTGGTAATGATGTAAGACTATTATCACTTATATCTAAACTGTTTAAATATGTTAAATTTCAAAGTTCTGTTGGTAAAGATGTAAGATTATTATTACTTATATTTAATTCTAATAAATTTGTTAAACTTCAAATTCCTGATGGAATATCAGTTAATCATACCCGTCACAAACCTAAATATTGAACATTTGTTAGTTTCCATAATCAATCTGGTAAGGTAGTTCATCAATACCAATCAAAACTTGCTACAGTATTACACCATTGATCTTCTGTTAAATTCACACGAGTTGCCCCCCCTGCATATACTTTATTAAATAGTAAGTTCTTTATACTATTATTCATTACAATTTCATTCCAATAAGCATCATATGCATCTATAGTTCAATCTACATAATATAGATTTAGTTCATCTAACTCTGTTTGAGTAAGACTACAATCTCATCATGTACTTCATCCTCCATTTGTGTTTCATACTAGTCATGATAAATCTCAAGTTACTCATCATATTTTATTTGTTATATAATTATCTACTAATAACACTGCTCATGTACTATCTGTAGAATCTAGATCTAATATTGGAGTGTATTCTTCTCATCAATCTAGTATCGTTCCACTTAGCACATCCTGCACATTTCATATAAATGCTATTTTATCTTCATTTCAACTTAAGGTTAATGTAGTTCAACTTAATACTACTATATCTCATCATCTTCATGGTTCATAATCAAATCATCCTGTCATACTACTATTGTGATTGTATGAATGTGGTATATTATCATAATTATTATATACTACTTTCTTGTTTTGAATCAATCTTGTTAAATCTGGATCTCATATATCTGTTACTATTATACTTGGCTGTACCAATAACATCTGTATTCATCATGTCTCTACTTTTAAAAACTTCTCATTATATGTTCATCTTATCAATGCTTTTGCTTTACTTATATCTGCTGCATAACTTTGATTTATTCAATTATTTAACGATATAGACATTTCGCTTATTGCTCATAGTTGATATTCTGTCTTTGATGCTGTTACACTATATGTAAACTCATCACTCGTTAGTGGATCTATTGGTTTCTTACTTACACTTTGTATATTTTTTATTACATTTTCTCCGATTACTCACTCTATCCATGCTGTTCATCATTCATATGTTATTGTTTGTGAGTTGTCTGGAGTTGGGTAAAAACCAGTCTTAGTAATAAAGATAGCTAAACTCTTTTGTACCAAATTTATATCTGCGATCCTTGCACTATCTCTTGTATTTCTACTATACCCCTGAAAACTTATAAATGCTATTGCTCATAAAATTGCTAATATAACAATCGTTACTATTAACTCAACTAGAGTAAATGCCTGTTTCTTTTGAACCATATAAGCCTTTATTAACAAATAAAAAAAAGATAATTTACCTCAGTAAATTATCTTTTTTTTATTTGTTTTTACAAATTATTTTTTATTTTTAAATTGACTAATATTATTTTATTGGTGTTATTATAACTATTGTACTTATTGATATTATATCATAAATCTTTGAATTTTTGTTATAATATGTTTAAGGAGTTACTGTTATTGAAATAGAACTTCAATTACTAGATATGGTCATCGTTTGTCATACTCATGGGATTCAAGATTGTGATGCACTATTAGCCATCCGAGAGTAAAATTCTGTATTTAAATTTCATAGAGATGGATTATCATATAATATAATATACTCTAAATTTGTTAAATTTACAAGTCCTGAAGGAAGTGTAGTTAGTCAGTTTCATGGTACAGATAATCTTCCAAGATTAGTTAAATTTCATATAGTTGATGGTAATGTAGTAATAGCATTATAATCCAATAACAATTCATATAAATTTGTTAAATTTCAAACTTCTGTTGGAAGTGAAGTTAATGATGTATTTGATGATAACCGTAACTTTTCAAGATTTGTTAAGTTTCAAATTGTTGATGGAAGTGAAACAAATTCATTTCACTCAAGTCATAAAATCCTTAAACTTGTTAAATTTCAAATTCAACTTGGTAAAGTTGTTAACCCATTATATGATAAACCTAATTCCTCTAATATCGGAAGATTCCATAATTCACTTGGTAATGACGATCATCAAAACCAATTAATTCTTATGGCTTTACAAATATTTGTCATAGTTGCTTCCTCTACATCTAATCTAACTCAGTCAACTTCAGTATAAATTGCAATACTATCAGGCATATATGTTTTAAACTCTTCTAGTTCTACTTCAGACATACAAGGTGCTAATGGAGCATCAACTGTTATTATTACATAACTTTCTCAATTTCAACTTATTGTTATTGAAGCTCAAGATGGTGTTATGTTTTCTTGAGTTGTTTCATATGAACTAGCATCAAAATATTCTGAAATATATCAAATACTTTCATTGTTCATTAAATTTAAAGTTAATAACTTAGTTAAATTTCACATTTCATCGGGTAGAATAGTCAGTGAGTTATCATTTAACCGTAAATTTGAAAGATTTACTAGATTTCAAAACGATGAAGGTAATGATGATAAATTATTGTTAGATGAAATCAAATTAACTAAGTATGTTAGATTTCATATTTCTGTTGGTAATGATGTTATCATATTATTACTAATATATAATCATTCTAAATTTGTCAAATTTCATATACTTGAAGGAAGACTATTTAATTGATTATCATTTAATGTTAAACTTTTTAAACCTGTTAAATTTCATAATTCATTTGGAATTGTTTCTAAGCTATTATAAGATAGTCTTAATCATTCTAAATTTGTAAGTTTCCAAATTCAAGTAGGGATAGAAGGTCATCAATACCAATCAATCTCAACAACAGTATTACACCAATCATCTGCACTAACTGGAGTTAATTCGCTTCATTCAATTATTGAATCTAATGGATCTAAATCATCTGAAGTTACATAAGAGTTTAACAAATCTATTTCGGTTTGGGTTAAATTACAAGCTAATCAACTTTCCTCTCATCAACCTCATTCATCTACTATTCAAGTTCAACTTGTTGTTCATGGTGGAATATCTGATACTATTCATGTTATTCATCATACATCTCATCTTATAAACGTATCAACTAATAATATAATTCATGTATTATCTGTTGGATTTATGGCTAATATTGGTTCATATTCATCTCATCAATCTAGTATTGTTCCACTTAAAACATCTTGCACATTTCATATAAATGCTATTTTATCTTCATTTCAACTTAAGGTTAATGTAGTTCAACTTAATACTACTATATCTCATCACCTTCATGGTTCATAATCAAATCATCCTGTCATACTACTATTGTGATTGTATGAATGTGGTATATTATCATAATTATTATATACTACTTTCTTGTTTTGAATCAATCTTGTTAAATCTGGATCTCATA
>JAQUWS010000051.1 GCA_028692735.1 Candidatus Altimarinota bacterium | reverse complement strand
TGAGTAGATTCAGTTTCTATTCATAATAATTTTTTCAAGAATTCAAACATGTAATAATAGTTATAAAATAAATTACAATATTAGTATATAGTATTTTTATTTTATTTGCAATTATTTAGTATGTTATGGTGATTTTGCTTAGAGCGTTTTTTAATCTTGTAACATTTTCTTCTTTTAATGAGTCGTAGCAAGCTGAATATCTAATGAATTGTTCTTTTTTTCAATCTATTTCACTTCAAACAAAAGGAACTCAAACTAATCAGATTAAATTAATCATTTTGTTATTAAATTCTTCTGATGTTTCGATAGTTTCTCAATTTATAGTTTTTGGGCATAGAAAAAGCATAAAAAATCATGCATCAGATGGACAAGCTAGTTTTAATCAAGCACTTTCAAATATAGGAATTAGTACATCCATTCTATTTTTATACATTTCTCTTATTTTTTTGTTATCTTCTTTGCTTTCATTTGTATCTAAGTATCTATTTAATCAAACTCATGCAGGTCAAAAAATTCAAGAGTCAGTATTTCATTTTATTTTTGATATTTCATCTATAAAATCATTTGTTCATACAATAGTTCAAATTCTCCATCAACAAGCTGAAAAAGTTTTTGAAATTGAAAATAATTCTGCCCATTCTAATTCTGGATAATTTATTGCAATTGAAGTTAAACTTACATGGTTTTTATGTACTACTGCTGTGTAAGCTCAGTCATTTACAAGTCTTATTTTGTTTTTTATACAAAAATCAATAATTTCTTCCCATTCTTCTTTACTTGCTCAAACGGGACATGGATTTCATGGCTTTACAGTTAGAATCATTCTTGGTAGTTTTCATGATGGTAAGTTTGAAATTTTTAATTTAAAGTTCTCAAAACTATATATTGGCCAAATAAGTGATTCTTCTCATAAATACTCACACCATGTTGCCATTACGTCATAAGCTGGTGCATTTTTCATATATCATTTATTTTCTATTGGTGAGTCATTTCTATTTGCTCAGCAAGCAACTGGAAGTAATCATAAGATTGGTTTTTCTCATGGAATAACTAGTGTTTTAATATGAGAATAATTATCAATGTTAATTCAAATATTAAGTTCTATAAGTTTTTTATTAAGTCATTCTGGACTTCAATTATCCCAATAGTTATGATTTCTGTTTTCATCTCTAAGTACTTCTTCTGCTACTAATTTTCTTAATAATTCTGGTGGATTTGTATCTGGTTCTCATACGGCAATATTTATACTTGATCAAACTCAATTTATAGCTTCATATTCCCTAACAAGTCTTTTTATTCTTTGAAAAAGATTTTCTCAAGATTCTGGTAAGTATTTCATATTTTTTTTATGTTAAATAATAAAATATGTTCTAGTATATGAACTTTTTATTTATTTTCAAAATTTATTTATCTTTATATAATCTATAAATGGTTATAATATTTGATGTTATTAAAAATAATTCTATTGTAATTCAACCTAAACTTTTTCATATTATATTGTATACAATCCACATTATACTACATCAAATTAAAATTAATCTCATTTTTATTCATCAAAGCTTGAAAAAAGTAAATGTCACTATTATTCATGAAATGATAGGTAGAAATGAATATATATTGTTGTAAGTTATGATTAGAAATATAATGTAGGTTGAAATTATTAATAATATTATTTTATTGTTTCATTTGTATTTAACAGATAAAAAATTTCTTATCGCTCATATTAAGTCTGAGGCAACTGCTGGATATAGTCAGATTAAGAAATAATGAATTACCCAGAAAAGTAGTGATACTCAGTTTAAATTTTTCATCCTTTTATCACATTTGTTTTGGCTTGCTATTATTGATAGTATAAATCAAATAAATCCTACAATTTGTCATATAGGATTTATTTGGTATGAATTTATTATATATTTTATTATTTCATTCATTGTATTATCATGAAATTATATTGTGAGGTAGCATCTTTTTTATTCATATTCTTACAGATCATGCTGTAACCCCTAATCAAGCTCATCTTGATTTTATTACATGAGGATAAGGATCTTTTAATATATCTGTTTCTATTATTGCTATATTAGAAGTTCATTTTAAATTTCATAAATCTCAATTTATAGGTACACTTTTTAATCATACTTTTAGTTTAACTTGTCATTCTATGATTATCACTTCTCATACATAACGGAGAACTTCTCATATATCTCTTTTTTCTAAAACTAATTTCTTAAAATTTTCATCTTCTTCTTTTATTGCTTGAAAAAATTCATCTCATTTGTAGTTTGAGTATTTATTATTAATTAAAGGGGCTATTTCTATGTCATTTAAATCTACATTAAGTCATGAGTATCTAGCTAATATTATTAATTTTCTTGCAACATCTAGTCAGTTTAAATCATCCCATGGATTAGGTTCTGTATATCATTTATTTTTTGCATCTTTTACTATTTCTGAAAAAGGTTTTTCAAGCTTATCAAGTTCTGACATAATATATCATAGTGTTCAAGAAAACATTCAAGAAATATAGTTAATTTTATCACTTATCTTGTTTGTTCTATCATTTACGAAGTTTAAAATTCCAGCTCATCACATAACAGTAGTATTTGTATCATATTTTCAGTTATACATATTTAGTAGTCTAAATACATCCATTGAATATATAGATAATGGGTTTTTATTTGCTGTTACTAATGAATTTTTGCTATCATTAATAACTTTTAAATGAAAATCTAATAATTCATCTTTTCATGCAGTAACATCAATAAATACAATTTCTCAGTCTAATCCTTCTTTTTTTATAAATTCAACTAATTGAGTAAGTTTTCATATATTTTCTCAATTATCAATGACTTTGGTTGCTTTTTCTTTATTTTCTCAAACTTCTTTTAATATATTTGGATGAATTCAATTTGCATCAAATAAAAATTTTTGTGAGTTTGTTATTCCTACTATTTGTGTTGGATGAGGAGCTTTATGTATGTTATCATATGTCCCTATTTGTTGAACTAGTTCCCTTCATACGTTTCATGATGCTCATAGTATAAATGCTTTTTGATACATAATAATATTTTAATATTAAAAACTTAAAAGTTATTATGTATAAAATATTATTATTGTCAAATATTTTTATCTATCATGATTTTAAGTATTTCAACAGCATTTAGTGCTGCTCATCTTAGAAGTTGATCTCATGAAACAAATAACTCTACTCAATAGTCTCAAAATACTAGATTTTTTCTAATTCTTCATACTTCAACATCATATTTTCATGTTGCATTTTTTGGCATAGGATATTTATTGTTTTTTATATCGTCTACTAGTTCAACTCAAGGAGCTTCATTGATTATTTTTTTTATATCTTCTATGTCTACTTCCTTTTCTGTTTCAAGGACTATACTTTCACTATGAGCTCTTAATGTAGGAATTCTTACTGCTGTACAGCTAATTTTAATGTTATTATCTCAAAATATTTTATGTGTTTCCCATGTTACTTTCATTTCTTCTTTTGTGTATCAATTATCTTGAAATTTATCTATATGTGGAATTAAGTTAAATGCTATATCATTTGTAAATACATTTACTTTTCTTTCCTCATTATTTAGATATTTTTTTGTGTTTTCAATAAGCTCATCCATTCATTTTGCTCATGCTCAACTTGTTGCTTGATATGTTGATACTATCATCTTTTTTAGTCAGTACTTTTTATATATAGGATAAATTGCAACTCAAGCAATTGCTGTTGTACAGTTTGGATTTGCTATTATCATTGCATCTTTTATAGCTTCTGGGTTTATTTGAGGTACAATTAGAGGTATATTTTCATCATACCTAAATGCTGATGAATTATCTATGACAATTACTCATTTTTTGTTTGCGATTGGTGCATAAAGTTTAGAATTGTCTCATCATGCTGAAAATAAAGCGTAATCAAGTCATTCAAAAAAATCTTCATTTACTTCTTTTATAGCAATTTCTCAAAACTGTGTTTTTAATATTTTTCATGCTGAGTTTATTGATGCTCATAATTTTAGTTCTTTTATTGGAATTTTTAATTCATATAAACAATTTATCATTTCTATTCATACAGCTCAGGTTGCTCAGACTATTCAAATATTATACATATGTATTAAAATTAAAGAATAAATATTAAAAATTAAGTGTTAGCATTTTTATTTTCAAAAAATGTTTTTGTGTATTTCTTTAAGTAATTCATTTGAATCATTATTGTTGACAAAAAAAGTTAGTGATTTTCAATATGCTCATGAAGTTATCATAAATATGCTTTCTTTTATTTTTGATAAAACATCAAAGTCATCTATTGTGTCTCAAACAATGGATACTTTTGTTATATTTTCATATATTTCAACTTTAAAATTGTCGTTAATATTTAGGAATTTCTTTCTTAATCTTTCATCAAAAAATTTTGATTTTATTGATATACTAAATGATGTTTCTGTTGTTGCTAATGCATCTAAACTTATTTTTTCATCATTTAGTATTTTTACTGCTTGAAATACATATCAATATCATCCTATCATTGTTGGGTCAATAAAATTTAATAGGACTTGATTAGTATCTATGTTAACTCATTTTATTCATTTATCAACTTTTCTACATATCTTTGTTCAAGGAAACTCAGGATTAAATGTATTTTTTATATATACTGGTATAAATTTTTCTTGTGCTGGAGAAATAGTTTTTGGATGTAGTACTTTTGCTCATACTAGTGCAAATTCAGCACATACTCAATAGTCTAATTCTTTCCATAATATAGGATTTTCAACTATTCTTGGGTCTGCTGACATTATTCAATCTACGTCAGTCCAAATTTCTATAGCATCTGCTTTTAAAAATCTTCAAATAAGAGAAGCAACATAGTCGCTTCATCATCTATCAAAGAGGTATGAATTTCATTCTTTATCTCATCATCAGAATCATGTTATAACTGGTATTTCTTCATCTAAATTAATATTTTTTATCCATTCATTTAATGTTTCTTTTGATTCTTTAAAGTTACATTCTGAGTTAAGATAAGATCATTCACAAATAAGTAAATTTTTTGATAAATAGTTGTTTGATTTTATTCATTGTTCATTTATAGCGAAAGCTACTAAGATTGATGATAATACTTCTCCATAGTATAAGATTTTAGCTTTTATTTGTTCATTTAAATTTTTTAGAATTCATATTCACTTTATTATATCTTCAAGATTTTTAAGTTCGTTTATAAGTTTATTGTAATAATGATTTTCTTTGTTGTTTAAAATCTCATTATAAATGTTTAAATGTTTTTCTTTTATTTCATAGTAGATTGTTATAGCTTCATCAAATTTTCATGCAATTAGTAAATCACAAATTTCAATCAGTCTGTTAGTTATTTTTGTTACTGCTGAAACTACAACTGTTATATTTTCTTTTTCTTTAGTTTTTATTATTATACTTGCTGTTATTTTTATCATTTCAGAAGATCATACTGATGTTCATCAAAATTTAAGAGTTCTCATAATATATGTTAATTATATAGTTATTTACTAAAAAAGAGACTATTTTGAAGTATATTTGAAATTATAAAAAATCAAGTTTTTTACTATTACATAAAAAAAGTATAGTAATTTTACTACACTTTTTTTATGTTTGTTTATTTTAAGCAAATGCTACTTCTTGTTCTTTTTTTCATATTCAAAGATTTTTTAACATCTCTTTGATTTGCAATTCTTCTCTATCTTTATTTACTGAATTTATAAGTTTACTTCTTTGTATTCAAAGTAATTCTCATAATTCTATATAGTTTTCTTCTTCTTTTGTTGTTTCTCATAATTCTATTATTTCCATTATTTCTCTTCACTTTTCTGAGAAAGGATTTTCAAGTAATCATTTTATTCTTTCTCAATATTTTTTTAATTCTTTTTCAGTGAAACTTTCTTTTAATTTTTTTGTAATATTTTCATTTATTGTATTTTTGTTTGTATTTTTCATAATTTTTATATTAAATATTAAATATTTTTAATTTTTATTATTGGTTTATAGTAAGTGTTAAATTTCTTGTTTTATCATATGCTCTTGCAAGTAGGAAAGCTCATTCTCATCTTGTTATAGTTGTATCTGGTCTATAATAATTTTCTCAAAATTGATCTTTCCATGTATTGTCTTTATCAAGCAGTGTATTTGCTTTAGTATTGTCATCAGATGTTAAATCTCTATAAGTTATTGTTACTTGTGTAGATTTATTAAATACTAAGTATTTATAAGTTTTATCTAGAAAATATTTTCTTGTTACAGCTTTTGTTGAGCTTGGTATTTCTTTACTAATAATTTGTATATTTGAATCAATTACTGCAAGCATATTTTTGTCAGCTGTGTTATTTTTAACAGTGTATAGAGTTCATGTAATCCAATCAATTGCTTCTTTTTCAGTTAGATCTCTTTTTTCAAGAAAGTATCATTGTTTTAAGTTTGTTGTTGCTATATTGTTTCAAAGTAATTTCATGATGTCATCATAGTAAGCATAGTTTTGAGTTAATCATTTAGGGGCATTAGACTTCAAACTTAATGTAACGAAATCTTTTTTTTCATTATATGAGTATAATTTTAAAGTTGCGTTTTTATCAAATACTTTATAATTAAATACTATTAATCATCAGATTGTTTTGTCATATGTTATAGTTTTTGTTTTTACATAATCACTATCTTTACATTCTTGAGTCATTATTTTTTGAATATTTTTTATATCTCAAGTTTTTACACATATTTTAGCATTTCACTCTGTTTTAATTTCGTAACTTCAACCATATTTTAAGTTAAGTAATTTTGTTCATTTTTCATCTTTTAGCATTATTGCTCATTGGTTTGTATCTCAAAGAACTATACTTGTTTTTGCTAAAGCTACTGCTGATTTTGGTGCAACATCTTTTCAATCTTTGTATACCATTAAATCTAAACTATTAATTGTTTTTGTTCACATTTGTATATACAGTTTTGTATTTCAAGTTTTCTTTCATGTGATTGTTACCGTTCTTTTTCAATCTGTAAAGTTAAAAAATTTATTTGGAAACACACCTACTAAACTATTATCTACAATAAATGTAATTGGGTATGGTGTATTTCATTTGAATCAATTTCCTTTTTTATCTGTTATACTTACTCAGATTTTCTTTGTTCATCATACAGATACATTATTTCATACATCTTTTAATTCAATTTTTATATTATATTTATCTTGGAATTCTTTAATTTCTCTAGCTTCAATTTGTTCTCTTGTTAACATTCAATCTCTGCTGATTTTTTCGGTTTTTTGTGGATTGCTAACAATTGTTTCTGTTTGTGATGTTGTAGTTGTTGTTTTATTAGAGTTGTTTGTGTTTGTATTTTTTGTTGAACTATTAATTGATACTAAGAATTCATCAAAATCTATTTTTGCTTGTGCTCTGGTTTTTGGTCAGAAATATCATGCTCAAGTTTCATCTTTACTTGATATAATGTTTTTTGCTAATTGATATTTAATTATATCATTTATTATTGAATTGTAGTTTCAGTCAACTTTTCAATTGTAATATCAGATATCTTTAAATATAGTTTGAACATATTTTATATCTTGATTTGATGAATCTGTATAAATTGTGTAGTTAAATACTCATTTTATGTTATCACTTGATATTGCATTATTACTATTACTAGTTGTTGTTTTTGTTGTATTAACTTTTACTTGTTTTATTGTTATATTGTTTAAGTCATCTCATCAAGTGTTTAAGAATTCTAATGGATCAATTGTTATTTGTTGTAATTCTGTATAACATTTTCAGTTTTCTATAATGTCATTGTATGTATAAGGACAAGTATCATATCCATAGTATGCTGGTGAACTGTTTGTTGCTATATCTATTTGGAAATGTAGGTGGTTTCATGTAGAATTTCAAGTGCTTCATACTTCTCAAATTTTATCTCATGCTTTTACTTTTTTTCAAGCTTTTGTATCTATTTTTGATAGATGTGCATAGTTTGATATAATAGTTTTTCAATTTATAGTATGTTTTATTGATACTAAGTTACCATAGTCTAACTTATTTTCTGCTATAATAACTTCTCAGTCTGCTGTTGCATAAACAGGTGTTCATTCTGCTGTTGCAATATCTACTCAGAGATGTCATCAGTTTCAAATATCCCATCAATATTTATAACTAGCTCCCCAAAGAACTGTAAATCTTCTGGTGTAGTCATTGTATCATCCATTTGATTCTGCATATTTTTTATAATCATTTGGTTTTAACATCTTTAATGTTTCCTTACAGTTACTATCTAAGTCAGAGTATTTTTCAAATCTACATTCTAACCTTGCTACTTCTTGTAAAGGATTTACGATTTTTTGACTCTCTCCCCTTGTTATATCTGGAGGAAGTATTATTAATCAAATTAGTAATATACCAATTGATTTTTTAAATTTTGTATTCATAATCTTTTTTTGGAAATAATCTTTTATTTTGGATGTTTTTATATATAATTTATAAAAGTTACATATATTGACATTTAAATAATTATGTGTGTAATTAATTATTTCTAAATAAATTATGCAACATTTTTGATAATATGTCAAATATTTAATATAAAAAAATAAATATATCTTTTGTCAATATATTTAATATCTATGTTTTTCTTTTAAAATAGCTATTTTTTAATAAAATAAATTATGTATATTTTTAATATAAATTTATTCTGAATTACGATTGCTCCTACTTATTATGGATTAATGTATGCAGTTGGATTTATTTATGCGTATTATTTCGTAAAAAAATGAATGAAATTGAGTATTAGTAAAATGGATGACTTACTTTTTTTTACTTTTCTATGAGTTATACTTTGATGAAGGCTATGATATGTTTTATTTTATGATTTGTTTTATTATTTAAGTAATCCATTAGATATATTAAAAATATGGCAAGGTGGGATGAGTTTTCATGGAGGTGTTATCTGAGTAGTATTAGCTATGTTTTTTTTCTCAAGAAAATATAAAGTATCTTTTTTGAATTTAGCAGATGAAGTTTGTTTAACATTACCTGTATGACTTTTTTTATGAAGAATATGAAATTATTTAAATAAAGAGTTACTATGATTTGCTAATTATAAATGACCTTTAGCTGTTTATAAAGATTGAATATGATATTTCCCTTCTCCATTACTTGAAGCAACTTTGGAATGAATTATATTGTTTTTAATATTACATTTTTTTAATTTAATTAAACATAAAAAATTGAAGTTTGAGTCTAATTATTTCAAGAAGTCTAAGATTAATGATGGTCAAGTTGCTGCATTATTTTTATTATATTATTCTTTATTTAGAGTTTTTGTGGAATTATTTATAAGAACTCCGGATGTGCAAATTTGATATATTTTTTGAGTTTTTACAATGTGACTTATTTTAACTTTACCTATGTTTTTTGTTTGAGTTTATTATTTTTTTAAATTAAGATAAAGTTTATGACTATTTCAAATTCTTTAATTATTGTTTCTTTTTTGTTTACTGTTTTTGCATTTATTAATCCTAATTTATATAACTTTTGAATTACTAATTATTTTTTAAATGAGAATAATTCTTTTATCTTTTTATTACAAATTTTATTATATCAATTTATTCATTGATGATTTTTTCATTTCTTTTTTAACTCTTTATTTGTTTATATTTTTTGAAATCAGTTAGAAGTTTATATATGAAAAATAAAGTATTTACTTTTTTTTATTTTCAATACTTTATTTGTTGCTTTTTTCTTGATGATGCTTTCAGATTGAGTTACAATTTGAATTAGTGGGTTTTGTATGGCTTTATTGA
>JAQUWS010000006.1:42265-45761 GCA_028692735.1 Candidatus Altimarinota bacterium | reverse complement strand
AATTACTTTTTCTGTTATATCGTCGACATTTCATGGCTCTATGAAATTTACTTTTCAGCTTGCTACTTCTGGAATTGCAGCTACATTTGTAGTAATAAGTTGTTGTCAAAGTGCTGATACTTCTCATCCTGCAAATCAAAATCATTCAGCTAGAGATGGAATTATAACAAAATCAGAAGCAAGTATATAATTTGGAAGTTCTTTATTTTTTACTCATGGTATTAATACTATATATTTATTTATATCTAAAGCATTAATCATTTCCTTGATTTTATATATAGGATTATTTGGGCTGTTTGGTGTTATAATTACAGCTTTGAAGTCTTTTATGTACTTTACTATATCAGGAATTGCTTGTATATAAAACTCTAGTCCTTTTGATATTCAGGCTCTTCAGTAAAAAAGTCAGACATAATTATTTTCTATTCATAGCTCTTTTTTTATGTTTTGATAGTTACTTTCATTAAAATTATTTTTATTCCAAAATTCATAATCTATTCAATTGTATATAGTTACTAATTTATCATCTTTTATTCAAAAATGTACTCTTAAAGAATTTTTTGTATAGTTTGAAACACAAATATATTTGTTAAATGGAAATTTAAAAATAAGGGCTTCAAAAACTTTATAAAAAAATCATTTAAATCATAGAAATTTATACCATAACTGTCAAAATATCTCATGAACTGTAAGTACTACTTTTTTTCTTGAAATTATTCAAATTATACTTGCAGGAATTGCTGAGTTGTATGTGGTTGTATGGATAATATCCACTTTTTTAGCTAATTTTAGTCATTTTTTTAGAGAGTAAAACATAAAATCATATCTATTATGCCCTACCCTATAGATTTCTATGTTTTTGTCTAGTTTTTCATGTTTTTCTAGTGACTTATCATATCTAGAAGTAAGTATAATTATCTCATTTCATTTTTTTGTTAATCAAGTTATTAAGTTTTCAAATAGTATTTCTACTCCTCAAATATGAGGTTTGTATAAGTCTAGAATAAAAAGGATTTTCATAAAAATTGGAAAAATTAAGTATATAAAAGTTATAGTGAATTAATAAATTCTTTAAATGTAGTAACTCTGTTTATCTCATCAGGATTAATTAAAAATGGTTTTACATCTTCTGCATACTCACTTAGATTTAGTTGTTCTATAAATTCTAATAATTTCTCTTTTAATTTTATTTCATTATCTATTCATTTTTTTGCTTTTAAGTAAGGAAAATTTGGGTTTGTAAGTTTGTATAGGTATACTATGTCAAAAAAATCTCTTCATTTTATTCTTTTTCTATCTATGAGTGCATGAATTTTTTTTGATAATATTATATCTATTGGGCAAACATTAATTAGTTTATATACATCAAATTTATCAAGGATCTTTTTATCAGAATCATATAAATAATCTTGTTTTACGGTATCTAATTGAACTAAAATTTTCTCATCATCATAAATACTTAATCATAAATCTTTTAGTAATTTAGGTAGTTTTATATAGCACCTAAATGCTCATTTATAAATATTTTTTATTTCAACTTCAAATCAAAGTTTTTCCATTTCAAATTTGATAATTTTTGATAATTCATCAAAATCGTTTTCATTTAATCAAAAATTATCAAAATCTAAATCTTCACTAAATCTATTTGAATTGTGAATTAATCTTATAGCTGTTCATCATAAAAAAGATAAATCTTTAGCATATTTTGATGAAAAAACAATATTTAATATTTGATATTGTAAATATTCTTTTAGTATAGCTTGTTCAAAAATTTGTTCTTTTAAAGGATAGAATGATTTAATATATTGAATTTGTATCATTGTTTATATATTTTAGTAGTAAATTTATTTTACGGCTTATTGTCTTGCTATTTATTGTATTTGTATATTTTTCTAATTTTTTGAAATCTAGTTTTTCTTTTAGTAATTCTTTATTCCATCTTAATCATTCTATATCGTTTATATTTTTTATCGTTGGTTTTAGGTAAAAATAATCAATTAAAGCTTTTTCTAGTTCTGCTATAAGGTATTTTGTATCTTGAATAGATACAATTTTATATCACCAAAAAAACTCAGTTTTTATTTTCTTGTATGAAAATAATCAAAACTGAGTTTTGAAATCAATTGTTTTATTTGTAGAAACTCAAATTATACTGTAAGTTTGTTCAGGTATAATTCAATAGTAATTTAGAGCACTTTCAAGTGATATATATGATGGTGAATATATCTTATTTGATATAAAATATAATATATTTTGATTTATATCTAAGTTTCAATAAACATAAAATCATTTAATTATACTATTTATATATCATAAATCTTTCCATTTTGATATCTTTGATTTATCGTAGTTATTATCAAGTATTTTTAAGTCTTCAACTCAAAAAACTTTAAGTTTTTCTAGTTTTTTTGATATATCTATATATTTCATTTCTTATTGTTGTGAAAAAATACAACTAAAGGAATTATAATTTATTTTTATAGAAAATCAAATTATTTTAATAATTCTTTGATAAATTCTTCAGTATCTTGCAAATTGAAGACTTTTTTTGTAGTGATTCAAAGTTTTTCAAGTGGCGGAAAATCATTTCAACCCGAAAATACTGCATCTCAAACAAATATGATTTGATTTTTTTCTATTCATGTCGTTTCTATAAGTTTTTGCACACCGTATGCTTTATCTACTCATTTACGAGTTACATCAATAGATGTACTTCATCAGATTAATATATCAAATCAAGTTAAGTCATCTATTATATAATCTCTTATTTTTTTTCTTTTTTCAAAATCTGGGTCATATGCTGACTTAAGTTCTCTTGGAGCTTGTTGTCAAAGTACAGCATATGTAACTTGTGTTCATCTATCTTCAACTAATTCTCAATATATTTTTTCTGGTTTTAAGTTTAAATCGTTTATTGCTTTTTCAAATATTTCTTTTATGTGATTTTTTTCATCATCTGTAAAATCGTAGCTATATAGCTTTTCCCAATTTTTGTCTTTATAAATATACATTTTTGTACTACAAGTTGGGCATATATAGAGATTTTTTAGTAATTCCTCATCATCTCAAATAAAATTTAAGATTTGAATTTGAAACTGTATAAAATCTCATCAAGAGAT
This sequence comes from Candidatus Altimarinota bacterium, assembly GCA_028692735.1. GTDB lineage: Bacteria > Patescibacteriota > Gracilibacteria > BD1-5 > UBA6164 > Altimarinus. The sequence goes on along the minus strand of JAQUWS010000006.1, from coordinate 42,642 downwards.
AACTCAAACTTTATATTTTTTTAGAAGTTCTTTAAATAAAGTAATCATACTTGGTTCCATTTCTCACCTACTTGGAGTAAGAGTTCAATCCATATCAAAAACAATCATTTTAAACATAGGAATAGTGGTTAGAATATAGAATATAGAATTTAGGTTTTAGAATTTAGATTATATTTTGTTTATAATTGTGGTAAGTATCTTAATTATTTCAGAATTTAAGTTATTTAACTCATTAAATTTCTCATCATTTATAAATCATAATTCTTTGGATATCAATAATTGTGTTTCTAGTTCAAAGCTTGATCCTTTTGCAATTCATAAAAATTGTTTGTATTCTTGTTTTCAATTACGTCAATATCATTCTGCAATATTTGAAG
>JAQUWS010000006.1:0-42165 GCA_028692735.1 Candidatus Altimarinota bacterium | reverse complement strand
GCTGCTATAAATATAGAACTATATGTTCAAACTAGTGTTCAATATATCATAGTTAATACAAATCATTTTATTGTAATTGGTCAAAATATTAAAATTGCTATTAATACGATTATAACCATAAAACTAGTATATAAGCTTCTAGCTAGAGTTTCATTGATTGATAAATTAATTATTTCATTTAATTTTTTCTTATCTTTTTTTGTATGTAATTTTAAATTTGCTCTAATTCTATCAAAAACAACAATTGTATCGTTTATACTATATCATAAAATGGTTAAAAGTGCTGTTACAAAGAAGGTGTCTATTTTAAAGTCAGGTAAAAAGTTTGATGTAAAAACATAAAATCCTGAAGCAACTATAACATCATGAAATAATGTTATAATAACAATTGAAGAAAATGACATAATAATTTTCCATCATGTTAATATTCATGAAAATGCCCATGCTAGATAGATTGCAATTCATGAAACTGTAAGAATCAATGTCAGAATAGCTGTATTTTTAATATAATCTCAGAAACTTTTTCATATATTTATGTATTGTGATTCTATTATTTCTGGGTCTGTTTTCTTTAATGATTCTAAAGCTTTTGTTCTAAAATCATTTTTTAGTTTTTCTAAATTTGTATCATCTATACTACTATCAAATCATGCAATAATATCAAACTTTTGTTCTCAAGTTATTTTATAAACATCTATAGAATTAATAACACTTTTTCAATTCAATTGTATTTCATTTTTTATACTATTTATATCTGTTCTAATTGTTTCTATATTTATATCTGTATTATATATATACTCAGTTTGAGTTCCTCATGTCATATCTATTCAAAGATTTAATTTAAAAACAAAAATAAATAATAATGCAAAAATTGTTAATATAATAGATACTGTATAGTATTTTTTTCTTTTTTTTATTACATCCAACATACACTTCAATTAAAATAATAAATTATTAGGGTAAAATGTTTTATTTTGTAAAGAATAATTTTACTCTTTTTCACATTTTTAATGCAAAATATATCATACAAAAAAAAAATAAAAAATCAAAATAAACTTGTAAATTATATATAAAAAAATATTATTATTAAATAATTATTATTAAATTACATATAAAATGCTTGTAAAATTGATTGATTATTTGATGAAATTTCTTATTTTTCTCACAATTGCATTATGAATAATTTCACTTATTAAACCAGAGTGGGCTAAGGCTTTTATAGATTGGATTCAAGCCATTATAAATAATTTATGAAATTGGAATTATGTTATCGTTTTTCTAAGTTGATTAATTGAATCTTTTCCTATTTTATGAGTTGTTGTCCCTTGACAAAATGTATTACTAATTGTATGAGGTTTTTTTGCTAAAATTAATCAAACTAATTTAATATATGTAATTACAATAGCTTCAATTTGAGCTATTATAAGTAACTATATATGATATGTACTTTGAGTTTATTATGGAGATACGTTTTTTAAAAAGTATTGAAATTGGTTTGGAATATGACTTACAGAAGTAAAATATCTAAAGAAATGAATAAAAAAATGGTGACCTGCATGAATTACATTATGAAAATTTCATAATTTAACAAGAGCATTTCTTCCTTTTATTGCTTGAAGTATGTGAATGAATAGTAAATCTTTTTTTATATATAATTGTATTTGATCAATTATTCGGGCTATTACGATAGTTGTACTTTGAGTTTTATTTGCAAGTTATTATGAAATTATTATTGATTATATGATATACATAATGATTTGAGTAACTTTATTAGTTTCTTTTTACATTTATAAATTTAAGAAGAAAGAGTTTATGGATTATGTAAAAGAAAAAAATGAAGAATTAGATTCAACTTTTAACTAATTTAAAAGTGTTCATTCAGAGCTTTTTGGAATAACTAAAAAACTTCAATCATCTCTAGTTATAACATCAAATCAAAATTGTGTTGATAAGTTTTGAATTACTCTAAGTTGCTCATTTTCCTCTTTTATTCTTTTTGATAACTTAATGATTCTATGTTCTAATCATGTTGTTCACTTATTTTCATACATAAGAATATCTGCATTACTGTAACATACTTCTAATGTTTGATTTCTATTTTTATTCTCATACAATCAGGTTGAAAAACCTATTTCTATTAAATCTTCTTCATTTGTTTCAGGATTTCTTAACTCAATTACAAATCAACTTGAATTTATTAATTTTTTTATTCTAGTGTTTATTGATTGTGTAATTTTAGAATTTTCATCTTCATCTTTTTGTAAGTTAATCAATATTGCAAATTCATCTCATGATAAGTGAACAACTTCTCATTCATTTTCTCTAATACAACTTTTTAGTAATTCTCAAAATTTATTAAGTACTTTATCTCACTGTTTGTGTCAATATATGTCATTTATATATTTAAAATTATTTAAGTCTATTGCATATACTGAATAATTTTTTTTATTTGCTTGAGCCATAAAAAAATTGATATTTTTCAATTTTGTAATTGGATTTGTATATCTGTATTCTATTTCAGTAATTTTTGATTTAAGTAATCATATAAAATCATGAGCTAATCTTTGAACAATCTCAAGTTGAAATTCATCTAATCATTTAAAATATAATATATATTCTCAGGAATCAAATGTATCAATAGTAATTAATCATGATGAAGTATCCATTTCTTGAAAATCAATATAACTTTTTTTTGTAATTAAATCTTTTATATAATTATATCATTTAAAATTATTTATAAATTCATTATTGCTAAAATGAATCATTCTATTATCATCTGTTTTTTCAGTAATATCAAGAATGCCTTTTCATTTCGGTAATACATTATATATTTTTATTTGAGTCTTTCAATCTTGATTTTCTACTCAGTTAAAATATTTTTCTAAAAGATTTTTTATAAAAATAAGTAGAACTTTCTTATCAAAAAAAGTAGTTCTTTTAAATTTAAGTTCTAAACTTGAAAAAAAATCTTTTAGAAATTTTCACTTTGTGAGATAAATTAATTCTTCAGAAGGTTTATCTATTCAATCTTGTCAATAATACATATAAATAGCATCTTGAACTTTTTTTGAATAATTTTTTATTTGCTCATTTAATCATATAGTTCATTGTTTAAGAATTTCTCTTCTTTCTCAAAAATCTAATTCTTTTTTTTTATGCATGATAATTGATTAATTTTTTATTTATTATATTTAATCATATTTATCATATAAAATCAAATTATTTTATTTTTTATCTGTTATTAATAAATTTATACCAAGCATCTTTCATAGATTTTTTATTCATTTTTTTTGATCTTCTCTTCATAAAGTTTTCATTACTTGAATTATTCTATATAAATATCATTCTTCGGGTTTTGTTGATAGCATGTTCATGTCTGCTTTTGAATATCAATCAACTAATTTTGTATCATTATTTTCATTTAAAAATTTTCACATTGAAAATCAAATATTATTTTCAATAGAATTTCAATCTTTATTTATTAATTGTATTTTAAAAAATCAGTCATCTATTTTTTTATGTATTCTTTGTTCAATTATTTCTAAAATGTTTTTTGAATTTTTCTCTTTTATATTTATAACTATTACAAATTCATCTCATGATAAGTGAATAACTTCTCACTCATTTTCTCTAATACATGACTTCAGTAATTCTCAGAATTTTTTTAGAACTATATCTCACTGAGTATGTCAAAATGTATCGTTAAAATATTTAAAATTATTTAAGTCTATAGCAAAAACGGCATAATCTTTTGATTCTCATATTTCATTAAAATAATTTGAATTTTTACAGTTTGATACTCTATTTGTATATCTATAAATTACTTCATTTAGTTTATCTTTTATTAATTCAATTATATCGTGTCATATAATTTCCATTATTTCAGATTTAAAGTTATCACAATTGTTAAATGTTATTATAAATTTTGTTCAATCTATTCTATTTATAACTATTGCTCAAATCTTATTTGTAAGTTTTTGAAATTCATAGCAATTTTTAGTGTTAAGTTTTTTATTAGTTTCTTGATTATTATTTAGTATTCTTAAAATAATTTGTTCAATTCAGTTGTTTTCGTTATCAGTTGTTTTTTTTAAAAATATCTTTCTTCAATCATTAGAATTGATTTGCATCATATCCACTAATCATTGTGAGTTTATTTTAAATATATTAACTATAATTTCTCCATTCTCTATAATATTTTCAATATTAACTTTATCTCTATTTTTTTCATATAATCTTCAATTTAAATATTTATTTAAAAATTTTTCTAAAGTATTTAAAAGAGTTTCTTCGTCATAAAACTTCATTTTTCTAAACTTTTCTGTGATAACTGAAAAAAAAATTTTAACAAAATTTACTTTTGCCATATCTACTATTTCTTGTGACATCGGACTAGTTCTTTTTATAAGTTCTTCTTTATTTCAATATATTTCAGCTACTTGTTCTTGAATTTTTCTTGTATATCTTAAAATAAAACTATTTAGTTCTTGTGTTCATAATCTCAATATTGATTTAAATTCCTTTGAAGTTACTTGATTTTTTAATTTTCAAAACGTCATAATTTGTAACTTTTTTAATATAAAATTAATGTATAAGTGAAATATACATATTAATTCATATTTGTCAAGTATTTTTATTAGTAATAAATTTTTATACTAAATCATTTATCAATATCTGATTTTATTTTATATGTCCAGTTATGGGCTTCAATAATTTTTTGTATTAAATTTAATCATAATCAAATTCATTTTTCTCTTATATTGCACATTTCTTCTGCTTTTCATTGATAAAATTTTTCTGTAATAAATTGTATTTCATTTGATTGGATTCATTTTCAATTATCTGCAAATTCTATATAATTTTTTGTAATATTTATAGTTAAATTACTTCCCTGTCCTGCGTATTTTAAAAAATTTGATATTATATTATGAACAAGTTGTTTAAATAGATTTTTATCAAGCTTAAGTTTTGTATTGATTAATCATGTTATCTTAATTCTTTGATTATTTTCCTCTAATCTTTTTTTATGAGTGTTTGCAATCTCTTTTACAAGTGATGGTAAGTCTTCTTCTTGTAGTTTTACATTCAAGTCTTGATTATCAAATTTTTCATATTCCATAATTTTATTTACTAAAATTATGAGTCTTTTCATTTCTTCAATTATTGAATTTAGAGTCTTTTCATCAAGTTTAATAACTCAGTCTGAAATTCATTCTAGATAACACTGTATTGATGTAATAGGAGTTTTTAATTCATGACTAATATCTGCTAATAGTTTACTTTTTATTCATTCTTGGATCTGTAGTTTCCTATTTAAATCATTTATAGCTCAAACTAAAAGTCATATTTCATCTTGCTTTGTGTATACTATTTCTGGATTAGTTTTTTTAGTTAAATCAAGATTTTTTATTATTTTTGTTATATTTTTTATTGGTCAAACTGTTGATTTTGTAAAAATAGCTATCCATATAATTATAACTAATATTGCAGTTAAGTTTGTTAAGATTATTGATATGAGAAGTCTGTTTAAAAATTTGTATTCTGGAGAATTTATATCTTTTATTTTTTCTACTACTTTTGAAAAATTATCAGTTGGAAGAATTTCTTCTATATATTTAGGAGTCAATCAGCTTTTAATTAAGTAATTAGTTACTATATCCCTATTTGATGATTTTTCTAAATCTATCTTTCAATTATTAGATTCAAGTAAGTCAAAAAATTCTATTTCAGTATTATTAAAAATATCATCTACTTCATCTGTTGTTTGTTTTGCAATGATACTATTTATATAATCTAGTGTGATTTGATTTTTTGTTTTTATATTTTCTGCTAAATAGACTTTTAAATATATATTATAAAAACTATAAAAAGCTACTATATTTGTTATAGTAATAAATAAAATACTTACTAGAAAAAGAATAAAGAATTTTTTTGATAAGGACATGAGTTTAAATTAAAGATTAAAGATTAAAGATTAAAGATTAAAGATTAAAGATTAAATACAAAAGATGGTAATAATTGTAATAATAAAAATTATTATCCTTTATTCTTTTGGCTTTATGCTTTAGTCTATTTTATTTTATACATTATTTTATTAAAATCAAAAAAATGCAATAAAACTTGATTTTTGTGTATAACAAATTATTATAATTAAAAGTTTATATATTTATATTTTTAAAATGAAAATTACATTAAAACATTTATTTGCTCTTTTAATATTAGCGTTGTTTGGTTACTTTTTATATGTTAATTGGTATCAAGATAAAATAGCAGATTTTGAATCAAAGCATCCTTTTTATTTAAATTTAAATACTAAACTTAGAGTTGCTTGAGATTATCTTATTTGAAAAATGCTTGATTTAAGTGATTCTTGACAAAGTGTATATAAAAATCAAATTGATCCTAATATAAATAAAGTAAAAACAGAAATTTGAAATTGAGTTGATGTTGCAAAAACTAAAATAGATAACGTAAGAACAACTTTATCTTGAGCTGAAGATACTTATAATAAAGCAAAAGAAGTAATTGAAAAATGAAAGGAAACAATTGATTCTGCTCAAAAAACATTAAATGATGCTACAAAAAGTGCTGTTGATATAGATAAATTATGAGAATGAATTATGTGAAGTGTAAATACTTGAGCTATGAAATAAAAGTACTTAAATATTATATTAAAAAATACAAAAATTAATTAATTTTTGTATTTTTTATTGTTTATAAGTCTTAGTTTATAAATTTTATGTTATTTCTCGGAGAGATTCCTGGTCAGGCTAGGAGTGGCATAGTAATTAGATTATTTTTTTGTTAAATCAAAAATTATATAAATTTGTTAATTCTTGTATCAACTCTTTGTTTTCACATAGTTTGCATAGTTTCATATAAATCTGGAGTATTTCTTTGTCAACATAAAACAACTCTAAGAATCATTGCTGCATCTCAAATTTTTCAAATATGAGTTCATTCAATAAATTCTTTATTGTTTATTGCAAAACTAGAATTTACTGCTATTTCTTTTAATTGTGAGAACCATTCTTCTTTTGATTGATTTAAGTTGTAATATTCTTTATAATTAGCTAAAAACTTAGAAATATGTTCTTTTTTTATATTTGGAATTAATTCTTGAAAATTGATATCTAAATTTTTATAAATTTCATCAAAAAAGAAAGTTAGTTGTGATGGAATATCACTCATTTTACAAAATCTTTTTGGTGGTTTTTCTAATTCTCTTTCTATGTTAAGTGCTTGTTTTGTATAGTCTATATTAATATTAATTAACTTCATTAGTTCATTATCATATTTATTTGCCCAATTTGTAAATTCATTAAACAACTCTTCTATTCATAGATTTGCTATATATTCTTTACTTACAAAGTCAAGTTTTTCCATATCTACTAGTGCTCACGCTTGTGACATTTTCTCTATTTTGAAATCATAGTCTTTAAAGCTTTTTTTAGTATTCTCTTTTCTCCAATCTTCATATCAGGCATTTATGATATTAGCAAGGTAATCTATAATGGCAATTATAGGATATCAAAGTTTAAAATAATACTCTACATCTGCTTCTAAGTCTTTTCTTTTACTTAATTTTCTTTTGTTTCAATTATCAAGCTTAATAAGTGGTGCATAATGAATATATCTTGGTGGAGTATAGTTAAATGCTTTAAATAATTGCAAATGTAGTGGAAGTGAAGCAAACCATTCATCACTCCTAAAAACATGTGTAGTTCACATCAAATAATCATCCACAAGATGAGCGAAATGATATGTTGGAATTCCAGTTTTTTTAAGTATAACAATATCTAAAAAGTTATCATTTGTTTCTACATCTCACTTAATCATATCATTTACTACTACTCTATCCCCTATTTTTCAAGGTGATTTAAATCTCACTACAAATTCTTTTTTTGTTTCTAATTCATTTTTTATTTCTTCTTCTGTTGCGTTTCTCCACTTTGAAAAACTACCATATACACCTGAAACTTGTCTTCATATAGTTTGATGTTCTCTAATCTCTGCTAATTCTTCTTCTGTCATAAAACAAGGATAAGCCTTTCATTCACTCAAAAGATGTTTTGCAAATACTTTATAGATGTACTCTCTTTGGCTTTGTATATATGGTCCATAATCTCATAAATCAGTATAATTTGCTCAGATTGGTCCTTCATCAAATATTAATCAAAATTTTTTCATTATATCAACTATCTTGTTTTTCGCTCATTCAACTTCCCTTTTTTGATCAGTATCTTCAATTCTTAAAAAATTAATTCAATTATCTTTATGACCAAATATGTCATCAAGCATGGCTGAATATACGTTTCAAATATGTACAAATCATGTAGGACTTGGTCACATTCTGGTTATTGTTTGTCAATTTGGTCTTTTAGGATATTTTTTAGTTATATCTTCAATTGATTCTTTTATCTCTGGAAAAAGTAAATCTGCTAGCATTTTTAGTATTTTAATTAGTAATTTGTTTATGATATTACAAAAATTAAAACAAAATGCAAGATAATTAAGTAATTTTATTGAAAAAAAATATATTATAGGTAATATTTAATTATTATTTGAAATAAAAAAATATGATAAATAGAAAAATATATTTTAATACTTTTATATTGGTTTGAATTACGTGTTTATATTTACTTATAATTCAATGAATTAGTTATTTTAGTTGTAGTAATTTAGCTCATACTCTAAATTATGAATCTTGCATAGTTTGAAAATCAATAAAACTTGATAAGTTTGAAATATTAAATATTTTATTTTTGATTTCACTTTTTTATATTGTTATTTCAATTTGTTTTTTTATTTATGATTTCTTTAAGCTTTTGTATGATTTTATATTTTCAAAAGTAAAAAAGTAATATTTTTTATACTTTATATTAATTTTATCTTAAAAAATCTGTTACAAATTAGTTTCAATATCTTTATTTATCAAATATTTTTCACATTTGTAAAGTTATTTTTATAAAAATAACTTATATTATTTTATTATTAAATTATTTGAATTTCATCAAATTAGATTATGTTATAAATTATCAAATATAATCTTTTTTTCTTTTATTAATAGTAAAAAGTCATTGTATAAAATTTTTTATTAGATATATTTATAATACATTAATGTTTACTTAGCTAAGTGAAATTTTTAAAATTATATTTTAATAAATTCACACATGGAAAAACAAGAGTTACTAGTTTCTGCTTGAACAGATTTAGAAAAAAAGCAACCTGAAAATACAATTGATTTTTCTGCTATTTCTCTTGAAATAACGGAAATACTTAATACAGCATGTTTAACATTAAGTTGAATAAAACAAGAATCATTGAGAAAAAGTGATATAGATATAGTTACTGATCCAATGTGAGTTGAAATTGCAAATACAATAAGAGATACAATTAAAAGAATTATTGCATTACTTGAAATAAATAAAATTGAAAATCCTTCTGCATTTATAGCTCCTTTGCTTTGACATGAATTTTATGATTTATCAATTTGAAGCGCTGATTCAGCTCGTCATGCTTTGGAAAAACCATATTGATATGCTTGAGATATGCATCTTATGAAAAAAAGCTGTGAAAAACATAATCCATGAGATAACTATGAAAGACTTACAAATTTATGATTTTTAGATTTTCCTACTGCTGAAAGTATAAGACAGAGAGCAAAATCACTTTATGAAACTTTAAAAAGATTACCAGAATGAAGTAAAGTTTTAAATCTTGCATGTTGACCTGCTTTAGAAGTACAATGATTTTTACAAAACTTTGATAAAAAAGTAGACTTTACACTTTTGGATAATGATCCTCAAACATTAAATTATTTACATCAGCAAGAATTGGATGATAGAGTAACTATAAAAGAAGCTAATGCTTTTAAACTTAGTACACAAAGATTGGCAAACTTATTGGATGGTGCTAAAATGGATTTAGCATATACTAGCTGACTTTTTGATTATATTCCTGCTAAATTTGCACCAAGAATTACTCAAGCTATGTTTGAACAATTAAAAGTTTGATGAAAACTTATAATTTGAAATTACTTAAAATTATCTGATACAAACCCTCATCCTCAACGGCAAAAATTTGTAATGGAAGAAATACTTGATTGGAAACTAATATATAGATCACCTGATGAAATAAGATGATTTTTGTCTAAGCTTGATCCAGAAACTTATAAATATCATATTAGCACTGAATTTTTTGCTACAAATCCAAATACACCAACTTGAAGTATAGGTTTCTTGATAGTTGAAAAATTAAGGTAAAATTAATATTATTATTGACTTTTTCATAAAACTTAATATAAAGTATTTATACTATTAATTATTTATTAATGATATCACTAGATAAATTAAATGAAAGTTTTCAAAGTGCTGAAGATTTATCAGAATTAAGATTTATTAAATTATTATCTTTTTGTTATGATAATTCAAAAAGTGAATTCTTCACAAATATGGAAGCAAAATTTTGAGTTAAATTAACTGATTTACAAAGTTTTCGTACTTTGCTTATACAATTAAATTGAGAAAATAAACAAATAGCTATTTGAATGTATTATGATTATTTTAATAGATGATTAGAAGATTTGTTAAGTTTAGTTAATGATGATAAAAAGAAAGAAGCAATTAAAGCTAATTATATGAGCTTAGTTAGATCTCATATGATTAGCATTTTTGCATGTACTTATGATTTATCAACTGTATTTAAAAATGTAGAATTTGTTGTATGATATACTAGAGAGTCTGTTATAGCGTTGTTTGTAAATTAAAAAAATATAGGTGATTTTTAAATCAAAAAAAAATAAACACTTTTGTGTTTATTTTTTTTGTTAGACTTTGTGAGACAAGCGTGAACTCTTAGATATTTATACAAATATATTTTGTACTCATAGAATGAATTATTGAGTTATATAAAAATTTATGTAAATTAATGTAATTTTATAAAAGTTATAAAGCTTTTCATACTGAATCTTTAACTTCTTTTTCTACTCAACTTATTGTTCTTCATGGAATAGATAATTTTTCTCAATTCGGAGTAACAATAAAAACATTATAAGTATCTGTATGTAAATTATTTGTAACAATAACTATATCTCTTCCTTTTCATGTAATATTTAAATCAATTAATGAGTCAGCTCATTCTCTTGAAATATTCTCAGAAATTAATTTTACATGTTTTCATTTTAAAAGTTTTTTTAATTCTTCAACTTTTCATGTATATCAATTACTAATTGTAATATTATCTTGTCACGGAACAGGTATATGTATATTTGCTAATCCTTTATTATTTGAAGCAACAGAAAAATTTGTTCAATTTAATTCTTCCCAGCTTGTGTATGATAATCAACTTTCTCAATTTGTTGAAAGGTATAAATATGAAAAAATATTATCAAGTGTGTCTAATTTAGCAATATTTGGATTTTTAGTATTATCCAATGTATTGTTTTGATTTGGTGTCATAATTTTTTAATAAAAAAATAAGGTATTAGTATTATATCTTATTTTTAATTATTGTCAAATATTGGTGGAGCTAGGGAGGAATCGAACTCCCGTCCTAGAATGTTTCCGAGGTATTTCTACTACTATAGTTTGCTTTGATACTTTTCTTGATAGAAAACAAACAAAAAATCAAGAAAGTAAATTTTTTGAGGTACTAGATTATATAAAAAACTTATTAAAATTTTAATCTAGATTTAGTTTTTGTACGATGATAAACTCCCTAAATAAAAATCTATCAAAGTGTGTAGCAGGTCAAGTGACACTCATCCGATTAGGAGGCTACTGCTTGCTTTTACTCAAGTTAGGCGATTAAGCTAAAACAGGAGCAAAAGAAGGAGTTGAAACTTTTGCAAAAAAAGCGTTCAATCCTCTTGCAATTCTATTGTTTGCATTTATTTTTGCTTATTGTTGATTGTGGAAGTTATAAGCATCTCCCAAGTAGCATACAACAAAAACTTAGTATCCTAGTAGAATCCAAATTTTAGCCCCTCATGAGATATTATAGTGATAATTTAGCTTATTGCAACAAAATATCTTTGTTTATAATAAAATTTGTGTTATTTTTTTGTTTTTTTGACTCTAACATCTATATATGTTATTATTTATATAATGTTATTATTTATATAATGTTATTATTTATATAATAACATTATTAATTTATAATTTTATATGCAAAATCAAAATAATGAGAATTTATATGAAAATCAAAATAAGGTTTTAGAATCAAATAGTATCGATAAATTTGATTTAAGAGAATTTGATATGCAAAAAATAATTAATACAATAAATAACAAAAAAATAGATTTAAATAGATGAGAAGATCAACTTTTTATTTCTAGATTTGAAAGATTAATAAAAAAAAGAGATGATGTTTCTTGATTAGTATGACTTGAAAATGCATTAAAAAAAATTCAAGATTTAAAAAATGCTTGAAATTGAAATTCTTTAAAATTAGATGATTTAGAAAAGGAAACTAAAGGTAATTTATCAAACTTGTCTGTTAACAAAAATGAAAATACCAATTCTTCTATTGAATCATATAATTCTAAAAAAGTTTATCATGAATCAGAATTATTATGAAAATTTGTTGATTTTTGAAAATCAGTAGAATCAAAATTGCCTCAAAATTTTAAAAGCTTCTTGGATTCATATTATACAGAAAGTTTAATGTATTCTTGAGATAAAAAAGAGTTAAAAGTACAAAGTGATAGTTGATGAATACTAAATGTATGGTCTCATAAATATGCTGCTCAAATGATAGCTGTTTCTGTATTTGATGGATTGCCTAAGTCTATGGGAGAATTACAAAGATATATAATTGCTACAATGGCTGCAACATCAGCGTTATACTTAAAAGAAACTCAAGATCAAAATATAACACCTCAAGATATAATGGTTCCATTTTTTTATGATTTTTGAGATTGAAATTTAGTATATTTTACATATTGAATTAAATGAAGTTTAAATGTGGATTTTAAATTATCAAATATAAAAGCTTTATCTGAAAAAGCTTGATGATTTTTAAGATATATAGAATGATGAATAACAAATAATCCACAAACAACTAAAAAAATAAAGGATGAAATGAGAGTTAATGTGTGATTTTGAATTAATGATGCATGAGATGTAAGAGTTACTTCAAGAAAAAATAATTTAGATAAAGCTTGAAATTATGTAACTATATGAACTTATATGGATGAAATCTATAATGCAAAATTATGAGGTAATTGAGATTGATCTTTAAAGTGAAGGATTTGAGCTCAAAATCATTGAAAAAAAACAAAAGCAATAGCTTGATCACGTTTTGATACTAAACATAGTTTAAATAACTGAGATGTGTCTACTAGTGTTTGAGTTGTAACTGATTGAAAAAATACATGAACTATGATTTGATGATGATATAGTATGAAAGATAATTGACCTTCAGTTGATTATACTCATAGTGATTGATATTTAGATGAAAAATCAAATGTATATTGAAAATATGATAAAATAAGTTGAGAGATCCCTGTTGCTTGAGTTAGGCTTTGAGGTGAGGTTATAAAATGAAAACTTAGCAATGATTGAGAAAAATATTCTAAGCCTTGAACAGTTTTATGATGAACAATGTCTTTTGATACAAAATGAAGTTCTATTCCAGTTTATTCTGATATTAGAGATTGATTATGATGAACTGATTTAAATTTATGAGTTAATGTATGAACAAATAATACATATTCTGTAACTTGATGAATAGAAAAAAAAGTTTGAGATACTCAATATTGAGCTTCAATTTCTCATTGAAAATGATTGGAAACATCTTGAGAATATATTTCATGAAATATTTCAAAAGATATAATAAAAATGTTTGATGTGTTTAAAACTAATTGAGTTTCTGATAAAAACAAAGTAAAAATAATGCAAGAACTTTGAATTAAATATAATTTACCAATTACAAAAGAAGATATTGTTACATTAGGACCGATTAATTCATTAAAATTATTCGCTTTAGCAAATAAAGACTTGGTAGATAAAGAGTTATTTTTAAGTTTAGGTTTTAGTTTTAATTGATGAAAAATTGTATTACCTAAAAATATTATTGATTTAAAAGATAAAAACAATGTAGATTTCTTATGAAATACAATAATCAAAATGAGTGTTTGATGAAGATTATGACCAAAATTATCTCTTGATAAAGATAAAGATAATTTATGAATTGGAACAGATATATTTACAAAACTTGATATTTTGATTTCTGAAAATACTGCAATTGAATACTTATTATATTGTGATTGGACAAAAGTAATAAATAGACTCTCTTATGTTCAAAATATAAAAAAAGATAAAAACTGAAATGTATTATGATTTGTACTAAATGTAGAAAATCAAAATTGAGTTAGTTGAGCTTGAGTATGAATAAACAATATTGAGAAATCTTGAAAATGAGATAGGTTTACCATAAAAATTTTACAAACATGATGAATCTCTATTTCTTGGTGAACAAAAAGTCTTGTTTTCTGAGATAAAGAAAGTGAAACTAGCTTAAATTTTTGAACTTTGTTACCTATAATTTCAACTGTAATTACTGAAAATCTATGACAGAATGTAACAAATGAAAGTTGAGAAACTTTTGCATCATATGAGAATGTATTTCAATCAGTTGTAAAAACAAAAAAAGATAGAGATATAGTTAAAAATATTGTTCCAAAACTTAATAGTGTATGACAAAAGGTTTGACTAGAATTTGATAAAAACCTAATTTCTAAGCTTGATAAAACTGAAAATCTGAAATACTTTGATGATTGGCTTAATTTAAACGCTGAGTTTATTGAAAAAAATGCTGAAAAAATCAGATATTTTAAATTATGATATTCTTCTGATAATTCATCTAAATTTGATGATTCAACAAAAATATTTGAATATAGCTTATCTTTTTGAAATGAAATAACTAAGTTAACAGATGCAAATTTGGTATCAAAAAATTATGATTTTTATCTATTTACAGATTCTCCAAAAGAATTAAGTAAAAAAATAAAAGAATCGAATAAATCACTTATAAATTATGTAAATTCTCTTTGAATTGATGAATCAAAAATATTGATTGAATGTTTTAAAAATATTGAGGTAATTTGATTTGATAGACTAGATCAAAATGAAAAAAAATGATTTATTAAATTTATAATTAGAGAAATAAAAGTATGAAACATTGATGAATTAAGATTTAAAAGAATTTCTATAGAAGAAGATTCATTTTTTTCATCTAGTGTTAGTATTAATTCATGAGTAAAAACATTATCTTTAGAGAAAAAAATATTTAAAAATCTCTGAGAAACTGAAAATATATATAAATTAAGCGAATTAAGTTCTCTTGATAAATTTTGAGATTCAGTAAAAGAAGTTTCTTGATTAATTAATTCTTTTTCGTCAAAAAACAGAAAAGCTTTGGTTTGATTATTTGATGATATTTATAATTTCAAGATTATTGGCAATGAAGATGATTTATTAAAAAATTCTGAAACTTCAGATTGAGAAACTCAATTTACTGATTATTATTGAAATAATTGAGAACTATATATTTCTAAGTCGTATTATGAGTCAATTTTAAAATGAAAAGTCAGTATTAAAAATGTTGCTAAAATGCTAAGAAACTCTTGAATTGATTATATGTGAGATATAGATAATGAAATAAGAGAAAAATTTTTGAATAATGAAGCTAAAATAATAAAAATATCAAGAGAATCTTGAAAAAATACTTTCTATGAATTTAGACCTACTACTGACATAGAAAACAAAAATTGACTACTAAAAGTTTCTTATGATGTATTTGATAATTGAAATAGTAAGATTAATTGATTTGATCTGAGTATTAATTTGAATAACTCTCAAATTTTTGTAAATGTTGATTGAAAAAAATATGAAATTTCTGATCTTGAATTTCAAGATAAATATAATCATATTTTTTACGCTATTACTTGAATGAAGTGATGAGATCCTTATTGAGATATTAAAGCATTATGATGAATTTTGGAAATGATGTTTAAATAATTAAAAAGCAATTATCTATATAATTGCTTTTTAATTATTTAACCTATATCACTCTCCTCTAACTGTTAAAATAATATCTTTGTTTTTGATTTTTTTTCTTATGTTTTTTATGTGTGTATCTATGGTTCTGTCAAATAGGTATTCACTATACCCTATCAAATCCATAAGTTCTTGTCTGTAAACTATTTTTCAAGATTCTTCAATTATCTTTTTTAGTATATCAAATTCATTTTTTCATATCACGAATTTAAGTATTACTTTTTTTAGTATATATTATTTTTCTAAAAGTTGTATTTCATGATAGATTCTACCACATTTTTTTGATATAATTAGTTATTTTATGTATAATATATTTATTATTATTTAATTTTAGATTATGGTCAATCGTTTAGAATATTCAAATTTAAATGAGTTTTGTAAAGTAACTGAGATAAGTCCAAAGGATTCTAATGATAAGATTATTCCAACAAACAAGATTTTTATTCACTTGTGATCACTTATTCATAGAAGTAAATTTGCATTATGAGATTTACCAGAAATAGTTAATTCAAATTGAGCAAAATTTGTTTCATTTGATTGGCCTAAAACTGAATTTAATCTTGAAAAAGTATTATGACAAATTCATGATTATATAAAACAAAATAAAGATTCTGAATTTATTTTATGTTGATTAAGTTTTTGAGAAGTAATATCCAGAGAATTATTAAATATTTTAACACCTGATGAAAGAAAAAAAGTAAAGTTATATATATCATTAAATTGAGTATCTGATGCAAATAATATAGTTTTACCAAATATGCCTGAAATTGTTAAGAAAAATATAAATAATAAAATATTTAAGATATTGTCTTGATTTGCTTGAAAAGTAGATAGATGATTATTGTGAGAAAAGAGAAAACATTTTCTTTCAAATAATTTTATAGATAAAAGACAGGTTATCATAGATAATGTATGAGAAAAAAGAATAAATAATCATAGAAAAGCGGCTTCTATTTGAGTTACCCCTTGATTGCCTGATAGATTTAAATTGCTACTTGAACAAGAAAACTTAGATATTGAAATACCTGATGTAAAAACAGCAATATTATATAGTGAAGATGATTCAACTTTTGTAAACTCTAAAAATAATGCTGAGAAATTACAAGAAGTACATACAAATTCAGAAATTATATCAATTTGAGAAGCTTGACATGCAGCTTTGGTTGAGCAACCAGAAAAATATAATCCTGTAATAGATAATTTAATTAAGCAAGTTTGGAAAAAAGAGAGTAACTAGGTATTTAACCTATATCACTCTCCTCTAACTGTTAAAATAATATCTTTGTTTTTGATTTTTTTTCTTATGTTTTTTATGTGTGTATCTATGGTTCTGTCAAATAGGTATTCACTATACCCTATCAAATCCATAAGTTCTTGTCTGTAAACTATTTTTCAAGATTCTTCAATTATCTTTTTTAGTATATCAAATTCATTTTTTGTAAAAAACTCTTCCTGTCAAGATATATAAACTTTCATTTTATCTAGGTTTATTTCAATGTTATCAAATTTTATATTGTTTGACTTTTCTTCTTTTTTTCAGATTCTTCTACTTATCGATTTAATCCTTGCTAAAAGTTCTCTTGGTGAAAATGGTTTTGCTATATAATCATCTGCTCAGCTATTAAACGCATTTAATTTATCTGTTTCAGTATTTCTAGCTGTGAGCATTATAATTGGTGTAGTGATAGTTTTTCTTAGTTCTTTGCATATCTCAAGTCAATTTTTTCAAGGAAGATTTATATCCAAAATTATTAAATCTGGTTTATTTTCAAGTATATTTTCAACTGCTTTTTCTCAAGATTCTTCTATAATTACTTCATATCACGAGTTTATTAAATATAATTCAAGTGATTTTAGTATTCAAAAGTTATCCTCTACTATGTATATTTTTTCCATATTTTATTATTTCTCTTATTCTTTATAATTATTTTATTGTCATTTTTTTGCTTTTGGTTTTAATGTCGTCTTTTTAGCTTTGTCTGTTCATATTTTTTTTGTTGTTGTCTTTGGTAATTTTTTTGTATTTTTTGTATTTTCTTCACTTTTTTCTAGAGTATTAATTTCATCTTCTTGTTTTATTTCTGTTTTTATTTCTGCAACTTTTTCTTTTACTTCTTTTTTTGATTTAGATTCACCTTTAAGTAAATCTCTAATTTCTTGCAATAAAAGTACTTCATCACTTATCTTTACTTCTTCATTTTTTTCTTGTTTTTCTTGTTTTTTAATTAATCTTTCTTGAGCTTTATTTAATATTTTTACAAATATAAAAACTGAAAAAGCTATAACTAAAAAATCAAATAAGCTTTGTAAAAAATTACCATATGTTATAGTAACATTTTGTCAGTTTATGCTAGAGATAGTATATCATAGAGTTGTGAAGTTTATTCATCATGCTAGAACTCAAACAGTTGGAGTTATGATATCAGCAACTAGAGATGATACTATTTTTCAAAAAGCTCACCCAATAACTACTCAAACAGCTAGATCAATAACATTACCTCTCATAGCAAAAGATTTAAATTCTTCTAAGATTTTCATAACTAAAAAATTAGAAAGTAAGTAAGTAAATATATTTTAGTAAAAAAACACTAAAAATCAAAAGTTTAATTTTTATACTCATCAAGTAAATTTATAATTTTATATTCATTTTTCAATCATTTAAATATTGTTTTTATACTTGGTGTTCATGATGCAAATATTGTTTTTATATCTTTTTGATTTGCAACAAATGAAACAACTTCTTTTGTATCAATTCTTGGAGTTGATTCTGATTTATAACTCAAATCGTGTTCTTCATCTACTATTATCAGTCATAAATCCTTATAAGGATAAAATAAACTTGATCTAGTTCAAATAATTATTTTCGCATTATTGTTGTAAATATCAATCCGACTATTTGTTTTTTTTGATTCTGTAATTGAGGAATTTATCATAAGCACATTATCTCAAAATATTTCTTTAAATCTTTCATATGTTTGGTTATTAAGTATAATCTCTGGAACTAGGATTAATGATTGCTTTTGTTTGTCTAGATAATTTTTTACTAAATTTATATAAACTTCTGTTTTTCATGAGCCAGTAATACCATAAAAAATGATTTTTTTGTCAGTATTTTCTATTTCGTTGATTGTATTTTGTTGATTTTCTGTTAGAGTTTTTTTGTAATTAAATATATAGTCTAGCTTTTTTTTAGGGCTTAAATCTAGTTTAATTTTTTCAATTTTTTCTTTTAAATTTCTTGGAAAAAACAAGTTAAGTGAAGAATGAATCTTGCAAAAATAATAATTTGAAATCCATTTTATTGTTTTAATTTGGTAATCATAAAGCAAGGCTTCTTCATATTTTATTGATACAATAGGTTTGATTTTGTCTTTATCAAAGCTAGTTTCATTTATCATATCTAGCACAACTCATGATACTATCTGTGTTTGTAGGGGGATATCAACAACAATACCAAGTTTTATATAACTTTCTAATTCTTTTGGAACAAAGTAAGTCAATCATATATCATCAAAGCTTTTTAAAAATGGAGAAACAACTATAAGCATATATTTTTTTTAATTTTATTATTGTTATTTTATAAGTATTTTTTAGTTTGTAAACATTTTGATTAAGAAATAGTTAAGAAAGATTTATTATACTTGACATTTTATATTTTTTAAGTATATTAATATTTGTAATAAATTATTTTTTAATAATAACAATTTGAAAGATACTTTAAGAAATTTGATTCCATTTCTTCCAAAAAGAGAAAAAAATGAGTGAAAGCAATTAGTATGAGATGTTTGAAATGAAGTGAGTGATATTATTGAGTTAAATGAAAGAGATATACCAAAAACTATAGTTGTATGAAATCTTTGAAAAAAGCCAATTACTAGTAAAAAATTACCTAATCCAGTCGTTAATAAAAGAGTTAATATATTAGAAGAAAGAAGAGCACATCATAGAGTTGAAAGTAAAAATATTTTAGATATGCAAATTGATGTTTTTTTACGTAGTAATGAGAGTGGTAAAAGAACTAGATGTGTTTTAGCAAATATTAGCTTGTGATGAATTAGGATTTTATCTAAACAAATGAAAGAAATTTGAGAGATTTTTAAATTAAATTTTAAGCTTTGAGTAGAGTCTTTTGAGTTAAAATGAAGAATAGTAAATGAATTTATAAATTCTGATTGAAATTATTATTGAATACAGTTTTTAAACTTATCTAGTGAAGATCAATTAAGAATTGATCAAATAATAGCATCTATAAAACTTATTAGACAAAGATAATTATTTTCAAACTCTTAAATAATCTTTAAGAGTTTTTTTGTATAATTCTTCATTTTTTGGAAATCAATAATTATGTGAAGTTTCTGTTTGTAAAAAATATTTTGGATTATTTGCTTCATTATAAAGTTTTGTTCCATTTGAATAATTTATGACTTCATCATTTTTACTATGAATCACTATAATTGGTGATTTTATATTTTTGATTTTTTCATCGTTTCTAAAATGATATTTTAGAAGCATGTTTGTAGGCATGTATGGATAAGTCAATCTTGCCATATAGTCCATAGAGTAAAATGCTGATTCCACGATTACTCAACATAAATTTTTATCTTGAGCTAAGTTTATGGAAAGTGCATTTCAAAGAGAGTGTCACCAAAAAATCATATTTTCATCCTTTATTCATTTTTGTTTTAAATAATTATATGCTGAATCTGCATCAATGTATAAATCATCTTCTTTTTTTATATCTCATTCACTTTTTCAATATCCCCTATAATCAAAAAACAATGCATTAAATCATAATTCATTAAATAATTCTATGTAAGCTTGATTAAAAGTTAAATTTCATCAATTTCAATGAAAAAATAGTATATTTATATCACTTTTATTTTCTAAGTAATATCAATCTAATTTTAATCAATCATTTGTTTTTATACTTATTTCTTGTAAATTATTGTAATTTGGTAGTGCATAAATCTGTTTTGATGGGAAAAATATAAGTTTTTGTTGATTTAATGTTATAAACAAACAAAAAAGTATGTATAATGATAATAAAATTCATGCGAATTTAAGAATTTTTCTCATTTTAAATTTATAAAGTATTATTTATTATAAGCCATTTTGTGAAAATCTTTATTATTTTAAACCTTTTTCATTTTTTATCAATATTTTTTGTTTTTTATATTTTTTGATTGACATTTTATTTTTTAGTTGATTTGTTAACTGTTTTAAAAAAATTATTAGAATTAAGTTTTAATTAATTATTTCTCAGTTTAAAACCCATCTTTCTAAGCTTGTTATTTTAACATTTACCATATCTCAAATCTTGTATTTGGGATTTTTTTTGAAAAATATTTCTTTGAAATTTTTTGTTCTTCAAAAAAATTGTCAGTCTTTTTCTCAGTAAATTAATACTTCTTGTGTAATTCAAAGCATCATCTTGTTTCTTTTTGTAAGTGTTTCGAGTAGTACTTGATTTAATTTATGCCATCTTTTTGCTTTTATATCATCAGGAATATCATCAGGATATAATTTACTAGCTATAGTTCATGGTCTTATGCTGTATCTTGCAATGTAAGCAAAATCAAACTCTAATTCTTTAAAAGCTTTTATAGTATCATCAAAGTTTTTTTCAGTTTCAGAACTAAATCATACAATTATATCTGTTGATATAGCAAAGTATGGATCTTTTGATCTTAGATAATCTACTTGTTTTTTAAAGTCTTCATAAGAATGTTTTCTATTCATTTTTTTAAGTATTTCATTACTTCATGATTGTAGTGCAAAATGCAAGTAATTACACATTTTTGGTAATTCAAAATGTGAATCAAGTATATCACGAGTCATATCATGTGGATTGCTTGAAGTAAACCTAATTCTTTCTAATCAATCAATTTTATTTATCTCTTCAAGTAACTCTCTAAATGGGGATTTAAAAGTATAAATTTTATTTATTTTTTCATATATATCTTGCCAAGATTTTACGATATATAAATTATTTTCTTCTTTTATGTTTTTATTCCATGGTTGAGAAAAAACTAGTATTTTACAATTTGTATTTTTTATATAATTATCTATATGATGAGGGGCGTCTTCTATAACTAAGTCTATCAAATATTTGTTTGCTAAAACGCATTTTCTATCTTCTCCTTGTTCTTTAGTGAAAATAATTTTTTCAAAAAAGTTTTCTCAAAATTTATTATTTAAGTATTTGTATGTTAATTCAATATCTTGTTTTTCTCTTGATGTTATCACATAAAAATTATGTCATTCTTGTTTTAATTTTACTAAAACATCTTTAGCTCAATGAAATAAATCTATATCAAAAAAGTTTTTATAATAATAATCAAAAAATTCATTTTTTAAGTCTTCTTCTCAAATAAAACTATGTGTAATAATATCATCAAATTTTAAATTTTTATTAAATTTTTTGTTGTAATTTGAGATTATTTCATCGTTCCAAACTTTGACTAAACTATCATCTAGGTCTACTCAAATATTTAATTTTTCTTTTTTGTTCCAGTTTGATTTTTCTTCATTCCAAAGTTTTTTATCTACGAATTGTTTTCAATAACTATTTACATTTTGTCAGACTAAAGTGATTTCTTTGGCTCAGTTTTTTACTGCTTCTTTGCAATCTGAAACTATATCGTCCTTACTTCTACTAAATTCTTTTCATCTTGTGTATGGTACTATACAATATGTACAATAATTATCACATCAAGTTTGAATTATCACTGAAGCTAATGAAGGATTTTCTCTTAATTGTTTTGCTTTCAAATAATCATCATATTTATCATCTTGTCAGATTTTTTCATCATATATATGAGACAAAATCAATGGTAAGTATTTTAATTCTTCCACTCTAAATGTAAAATCTAGTTCTTTTATCCTTGGAAATAGTTTATCGTCATTATTAAAGATTCACTTTTCATCTTTTAATAATTCTATTTTTTTTGCTCTATTTCTTTCTTTTTTTTCTTCTATGTACTTTTGATTAATTCAAGTTTTTCTAACCATACATCAAGTAATTCAAACAACTGTGTGTGTTTTTGTCTTTTTATTATCTCTTACTATATCATCTATAAGACCAAAAACTCTATCTTCTCATTTTTGTCTTACACTACAAGTATTAAAAATAACTAAATCTGCATCTTTTGAGTTTTGTACTTTTAAAAATCATGATTGCGTAAGTATCATATTTATTTTTTCACTATCTGCTGTGTTCATCGCACATCAAAATGTATGTATGTAGTATTTTTTCATAAAATTTTACATTAATTTAATTTAAGATTTAATTATTTTAATTAAATATATTATTTGTAAAGAAAAAAGAAATTAAATTAATTTTTAATACATCTAACACTATGTGCATATGCACGATCATTACGATAACTAGAATCAATTATAGTTGAGCTAAAAATTGCATAATATGAGGCTCCACTAAGAATTGATGAAGACCAATACAAACCTGTAGTACCTAGATAATACATATTACCATTAGTCCGGTTACGACCTCACGCCATTGGAAGTTTAAGTGTATTACTAATAGTTATTCAATTTGATCACCATCATCAAGATCATACTATTCAAGTCCATTCAGCATTTGATGGTATATGATATCAATTTATACATGGTCATTGTCTTGCTTCAGAAGTATTAGTCACATCTCACCATAAATTTGTATTCCGTGGAAATGCAGCCCAATCATAAGGGTTTGGTAAACTTGCTCATCCTATAAATGTAGTATTGCTGTAATAATTTAATGGTCAGTATCATACTACATTTGCTCTTGTTGTTGATGGTGTCATATTTCAAGAAGGAGTTCATCAGTTATTTCACCATTGAAAATAGTATCAATATGAATTTACTCATGTTCATGATATATTTGTTCATACATTACATGCAGCTATTATATATCATGCAGCATTTCAACTACAAACAATAATATCTGAAGAATCACAAGATCAGTATGTAGTATTTGCTGTTTTTACTTGTCATATTCAAGTACATGCTGAAATTGTTGCTCACCATTGTGCGTATAATGTTGTGTTTGATGTTAAATTATAAATTGTTGCACTACTATTATCAGCATTATAATATTTTATTCATCAAGTTATTGCAGAATAATATCACATAAATGTATATCAAGCATAAGTTGGTAGAGTTTCTAATGTTGGCATTGATAATCAGTAGGTTGCTATTACATTTGTTGTTCATAAACTTCATCAATTCGCGTTAAATGTTACTGTATATGTACTTGGTAACCATTGCGCATATAATATCGTAGTTGTTGTTAAATTAAATGTATTAGCACTACTTCAATCAGTATTATAATATTTTGTTCATCAACTTTGCGAATCAAAATATCAATTGAATGTATATCAAGTTCTTGAAGGTGGTGTTGTTAATATTGGCATATCTAATCAATATGTAGCTATTACACTTGTTGTTCATAAACTTCATCAATTTGCATTAAATGTTATAGTATATGTATTTGCTATCCATTGTGCATATAATGTAGGATTTGATATTAAATCATATATTATTGCACTACTTCAATCTGCATTATAATATTTTGTTCATCAACTTTGCGAATCAAAATATCAATTGAATGTATATCAAGTTCTTGAAGGTGGAACAGGTAATTGTGGCATTACTGTTCAATATGTAACTGTAATGCTTGTTGTTCATGAAGTTCATCAGTTTGCATCAAATGTTACAATATATGTACTAGCAGTCCACTGAGCATATAAAGTAGTTCATGATGCCAATAAATAACTTGTTGCACTACTTCAATCTGAATTATAGTATTTTGTTCATCAACTTGTTGCACTATAGTATCAGTTAAATGTATATCATGTTCTTGTCGGTAATACTGATATTGTTGGCATACTTGTATTGTATGTTGATGTTACACTTGCTGTTCCTGCAGTTCATCCATTTGCACTCAATGTTACTGTATATGTATTTGCTGTCCACTGAGCATATAAAGTAGTTCATGATGTCAATAGATAATTTATAGCACTACTTCAATCAGCATTATAATACTTTGTTCAACCACTTATTGCGCTAAAATATCAATTAAATGTGTATCAAACTTTTGTTGGTAATACTGTTATTATTGGCATACTTTCATTATATGTTGATGTTACACTTGTTGTTCATGCTGTTCATCCATTTGCACTCAATGTTACTGTATATGTCTCTCATACACATGTTGTTCCATTTGTTATATATCATGTATTACAACTCACGACTGCTGTTGTTCAACTTTCTATTGGATTTATTAAGCTTCAATCATTACATATTACACTTGTCAATGTATATGTATATATTCATGTTGTTTCTGTTACATTTGATGATATCACATCTATTGCACTTGCTCAGTGATTTAACGCTGGGATACTATATGTATGTCAGTTATACATATAGCTTCCACTTGATGTACAATTTGTTGGTGTTCATTTTATACATGTTATATATATATATGAGTCATCTCAACTTAATATTCAATTATTACAACTTCTTTCTATTGTTCTATCTGTACATTCATAACTTGCTCATACTAATATACTATTTTCACTATATGCTGTTATTGTTTGTCCATGAACTATTGTTTCTCCATCTAATGTACAATCATTATACACTATTGACGATTGTAGTCATGTTATTCATCATACATTATTTGATATGTAACTATTTAGTAACCTTATTGCACTATTTGAGTCACTTCCTGGATCTATATTCATCAACTCGGTATATGATGCATTACTTTCCACAAATGTTCCACTATATGCATC
Organism: Candidatus Altimarinota bacterium; assembly: GCA_028692735.1. GTDB lineage: Bacteria > Patescibacteriota > Gracilibacteria > BD1-5 > UBA6164 > Altimarinus. The sequence continues at coordinate 16,310 of JAQUWS010000006.1, read as the reverse complement.
TTGTAAGTTTGTTACAAATGCTATTTTGTCTGAATTTGATGTTAAATCTATTGTTGTACCACTATATACAACTAGATTTGTTGGATTATAGTCTAATTCTCATGTTAATGTTCATGCTGGATTATATGAATGTGGAATATTTCAGTAATTATTAAATACCAATATTTTCTTTGGTAATATATTTTCTAATTTTGGATCAGTTATGTCAGTTATTACGATACTCGGCATAGCAAGTATCAAATTTGTATTTCATGAATGTACTCTTGTTATCTTTTCATTATAATTTCATTTTATATATGCTACTGCTTTACTTAAATCTGCCGCATATGTTTTATTTATCATTGCTAATCATCATACTTCACTTATTGCTCCTATTTGATATTCTGTCTTTGATGGTGTTATACTATATGTATATTCATTTAATGTTAATGGATCTAGTGGTGTTTTACTTACTTTATCTATGTTTTTTAATACTGTATCTCACAATGTTCATTCTATCCATGCTGTTCATCACATATATGTTATATCTTTTGATTTATCTGGGATTGGATAAAATCATGTATTTACTACAAATAATCATAGACTTTTTTCAACATGATTTATATCTGCTATTCTTTGTGTATCTCTTGCATTTTTACTATATCACTGAAAACTTATAAAAGCTATTGTTCATAGTATTGCTAATATTACTATCGTTACTATTAATTCTACTAATGTGAATGCTATTTTATGATTTTTAAGATATTTAATATACATAATATGAAAATAATTATTAAAGTACAATAATTAAATGTTACTATATATATTGCTATAATGCAATTAATTATCATATATATTGTATATTTAAAACTTGACTTTTAATAATTGTATTTTGTTTAACTTAATTTTACATTTCATATAATTTAAATAATATAATCTAAATTTATTTATTGCTAGTTTAGTATTATGAAAGATTTTTGGCAAAAGTTGATTGAGGAACAATGAAAATTATGTTTTTTAGCTCCTATGGATTGATATGGTGATAGTGCTTATAGGCAAGTTATGAAAAAAGTTGCACCTCATATAATGTGCGTTACAGAGTTTTATAGTGCAGATTGACTTGTTTATTCAAAAACTCTTGCTGACTCTGTGTTGCAACATGATAAAATAGAAGAGCCTTTAATTGTGCAAATTTTTTGAAAAGAGCCTGAGAATTTTGCAAAAGCTGCAAAAATAATTGAAAGGTATAATATAGCATGAATTGATGTAAATATGTGATGTCCTGCTAAAAAAGTAGTAAAAAGCTGACATTGATCTGGCTTGATGATAAACGAAGAAACAGCTTATAGAGTAGTTGAAGAGTTGAATAAAGCAACTAAATTACCAATAAGTGTAAAAACTAGACTTGGTTTTGATTGAGATGATAACTTGATAAGATTTGCTAAGTGACTTGAAAATGCTTGAGCAAGTCTTTTGACTGTACACTGAAGAACAGCAAAACAAGCTTATACATGATTTGCAAATTTTGAACCAATTTATGAATTAAAAAAACATATAAAAATACCTTTGATTTGTAATGGTGATGTAAAAAATTATGAAGATGGTATGAATAAAGTAAAAGGTTTAGATGGTTTTATGATATGAAGAGCTACTTTTTGAAATCCTTGGGTGTTTTTGAGTGATACTCATCCCTCTACCACTCTCCTAAAGGAGATGGAAAAATGAAAGTTTATTGATTGACAATACTTCCCTACTTTGTGAGAAATTCTTGATATAATGTATTTTCATGCTCAGAAACTTTCTCAAACTAAATGAGAAAGAAAAGGCTCCCTTGAGATAAGAAAGCATCTTGTATGTTATCTAAAAAATTTTCCTTGAGTTAAAGTTTTTAGAAAAAAACTTGTAAGTGTAGAAAATTTAGTTGATGTGGAAAATGTAATAAATGAGATAAGAAATGAATATAAAGATTATTTATGAGTAATAACTACAAAAATAGATATTGATATATAATTTTTAGTCAAAAAATCAAACTTCTTTATTTTCCCTTAAAGACTTATGAACGAAATAGTTAAAAAGTTCTAGTTTATAACGCTTAGATTTTCTGTACATATTACTTATTCATATATCTAATTCTTTTTCTGAAAAATCACTATTTCTTAAAAATTTTACTTCAATATTTTCTATTGCATTAAATCAAATTGATAAGTGATTTCCCCCTTTTAATGTGTAAATTCATCATTTTTTAAGTCATTTAAAGTTGATATAACTTAAAAATGTACTCTCTCATCTATCTTTTACATGTCCTATTAAAACTCAATTTACAAAGATAAAATTACAAGTAATTTTTTCTTCAAAAAAAGTATCCACATTATACATTTCAGCATCACTACAAGTTCAGATATCTATCAATTTTTTTGAAAAGACAGGTGTTATATTATTTAATTTTGATAAATTTATATGAAAATATTTTTTTTCTAAAACAATTTTTTTAAATATTTCAACTGTTTCTTTTTTTCTTAGAGAAAATGAATCAATATTTGCTAGTATATTAGATAGTTCTTTTAAATCTTTTGCTTTAGTTATTCAAAATTCTTTTACTAAAATTTTTAAATTATTTGAATTTGAATACATTAAAACATTTAATAAATCATTTAAATCATTTGAATCTCTAATTTGCGCATCATTAATTATTGTTTTTAAATTTTCATGATCAGATGATGTCATAACATTTTTTAATCATAATAATTGATTTACTGTTTTTATTCATAAATTAGTGATTACGATTCTTAAATTTTGTACTCTAGAATTAGCTAGTACTGATGAGAGTTTTAAGAAATCAGATTTACTATTAATTCATGCATCTTTTAATATAGTTATCATCTCTTTCAGATTTTCTACACTTACAAGATCTAAAATATATTCAAATGCAATAATTTCATGTGTTTTATTTATTCAGATATCTTGTAATATATTTACTTTTTCTTTTAGTTCAGTTGGGTTTTTTGCGTCCAAAACATACTGAAATTTAATTAAATCGTCTGTTTTCTTAATTCAAACTTCTTGAATTACAGTTCTTATATTTTCAGCGTTTGATGCTTTTAAAATATTATGTAATTTTTTGTTATTTTTATAGTAAGAAAGTACAATATTTTTAAATAATCTATTATCTATTTCTAGTTGTTTATCGTTTACAATATAATCAAATAAAAAAACAACTTCTTTTCTTGTCCAAGTTTTATTTTTTAAAATACTTTGTACTAAATCAGCTTCTTTTTGATTAATTATATTTACTTGATTTTTAACATCAGTAATCACTTTTGATTTACTTAATTTTGTATTTCCTAGAGTATCTTCTTGAGTTATATTTGATTCATTAAGTTGCTTCATTAATTATTCTTACTAAATATTATTTATATTTTACAATAAAATAATATTTGTCAATTTATTTTATTTTTGTATTTTTTTGTATTTATACTGCATATATTTTATTCAAATATCCATTTCAGCTTCATTTAAATCACTGTTTCTTAAAAACCTTACCTCAATTTCATCAAAGTTATTGATTCAGACATCTAATTTATTTCAATTTTTTAATGTGTAAATTCATCATTTTTTTAATGGGTTATAATCTACATAACTTATAAAAGATTCTATGTTTTTATTTTTAACATGTCATATTAACACTCAATTTAAAAAAACTAATCAGCAAGAAATATTTTTTTCAAAAAATGTGCTTATGTGTAATTCTTCACATTTATCGCAAACTCATACAACTATTAATCAATTATTTTTTATTATTTCATTATTTCTTATTTTACTTAAATCCACCTTTAATTTCTTTTTGTTTATTACAATTTCTTTAATTAAGTTTAATACAGATTCTTCGCTTAAATCTTTAGGGTTTATATATTTCAAAATATTTGGTAATAGTCTTAAATCTTTTGAGTTTTCTTTATTAAATATTTTAAGTAAAATAATTAAATTGTCAGAATTTGCTTTTCTAATGACTTCATCTAGATTGAGTATATCATCAATATTATTTATCTTTAAATCTTTTGTTATAATTCTTAAATTATCTGTTTTTCAGTGAATTAATATGTTTTTTATTTTTAATAAATCACTTTTTTTTCTTATATCTGTTTCATTATTTATAAATCTTAAATTATCAATGTTTGCACTAAATAATAGATCTTTTAGTTCAATCAAATCATTGATTTTATCAAATCCTAATTGTTTTAATATATTTAATCTTTCAAGTAATTCATTTGTTTTTACTAATCATAATTCAAATTTAAAATTACTTATTTCTTTAATACTTGAAAGTCATACACTTTTTAAGTATGAGATTTTTTTTATGAATTCCCAAGGTTTTTCAGTATGTAGAATGTAGATTAAACCTGATAACTTTCTGAGGCTGATATTTCAAAACTCTTGAATAACTATTTTTAAATTTGAAATAAAAATTTTTTTGTTTGCCCCTCTAAAGTTTTCTAGATTAAAAACTGATTTTTTTAATTTATCATTATGTAATACAATATTTTTATTGTTTTCAATATAGTTTATTATAAAAACACAGTCATATATGTTTAGTGAATCACTTTCTAAAAGGTCTAGAACTAACTCACGTTCAGGTTTAATTAATTTATCAACTTTTCAATTTATACTTAAATTTATTTGTGGATCTGTTACAATATTTTGTTTATTTTTTTCTTGTAGTTTTCTGTTATTAGGTAATTGCATATTTTTAGTATTGCAAAATTAAATTTATTTTTGAATATATTGTACAATATATTTTCCTATTTTTCAAAAATATTGATTTAATTTTAAATCAATATTTTTTGTAATTCATATTTTAAATCCTCTTTTGAGCTTCATATTAGTTTTCAATATTTCATATTTTGGTCAAAATCTATGAAATCAAAGTATAGTTTAAATAAATTTTGGTTTGATAATTTGTATTTTTTATCTACTAAAAATCATCTATTTCATAGAGCTAAATCTTTGATAATTGATTCTTTTTTATTTCAAAGTTGTTTTAAAAATTGTATATAAACTATATTTCTTAAGTTTCAGATAAGCATATTATAGAAAGCATAGATATCTATATTATCTAGGATTATATCTAAATCTTTGAAAAGATTTTTTTTATCTTCATTTAATATCTTATCAACTAGTACAAAAATAGTTTCTTCAAATTCTGGTATGATGTAATCAATTATATCTTGTTCTTTTACTTGTTTTTTTGTGATAAAGAGTTTATCAAGTTCATTTATGATTTTTGCAAGGTTATTTGATTTGTATGAAACAATTTTATCAATAGCTTTTTGTTCTATATTTCAATTGTATTTTTTTTCTATAAATGATTTTGTTTCATATATATTTTTTATATCAAATCTTTTTACTTCTCAAACTTCAAGGCATTTTTTGTATAGTAGGCTTCTTTCTTGTAGTGAATTTGATGATAATAATACGATATTATCATCAGGAATTTTTGAGAAAATTGACATAAAATATTCTTTTTTTTGTTCATCTTTTTCTAGTTTCTCTATGTTTTCTATTATAACAAGTTTTTTTTCACTCATAAAACTAGAAGCAAGTAAATTACCACTTAAAGATGTTTTATCTTGGTCTTCTATATTTTTTATATGAATCAAGTTAAAATCTCAGTATTTTTCCAAAAAATGGTTTTTCCATTTTTTGATTTCTTCTTTTACAAGATATTCGTTGTTTCAGGTAAATAGGTATAGCATAGGTCAGTGAATAGTTAATAACTGATAAAATAATGTAGGAAAAATATTAGATGATTCTGAAATAAATTCAGAATGACATTAGATATAAAACTGAATTCATTTCGGAATTGTTCCAGAATTATGAAAAAGATTATTAGTATTGGCTACTTTAACTATTATTTATTAGTTATTCACTATCCACTAATAACTTCCTTAATTTCTCACTTCCCTCTTGTTCTATAAGTTTGAAAACTTCAAGAATTTCTTCTAGGGATTTTTTTAGGTTTAGTAGGTCTTTTGGTCAGCTTCTGTTTAATGCAAGTCTGTTTAGTATAGCATCTATGTCAGATACGTATTTTAGGTGGTTTTGTACTTTATCAAGTAAAACTGGATTATTTAAAAACTCTTCAACCATATCTAGCCTTGAATCTATTTCCTCTTTTGATTGTAATGGTTTTAATATAGCCTCTCTTAGGTATCGAGTTCACATAGCTGTTTTTGTATCATCAAGTACTCAGAAAAGAGTTCATACTTTGTGAGATTTCGTTGCAAAGTTGTAGATTAAGTCAAGATTTCTTATAGTTGACTCATCCAAATCTAAGTAATTTGAAAATGTTTCATAAGATAAGCTTTGTAAAAAATCCAAACTTGATTTTTGGTTTAATTCTAGGTATTCAAGAAGTAATGAACTTGCCTTTATTGCCATTAGTTTTCAATCTAAGCCAAATCAAGAAAGATTTTTAACTCAAAAATGTGAAAGTAATTTTTCTTTACTTTCTTTTTCTCATTCAAAATAGTAGATATTCAATGAGTATTTTTTACTTAGCAACTCTTTAATTGATTCATCAGAAAAAAGTTTTTTTTCTAGGATGACTTCTTTGGGTGAAATTTTGTAAATTTGTAATGACAATTTCTCAAAAGTATCAAACTCTGCTGTTACCCATTTATTTGTTCAGAAATCAAGAATACTTAAACCATATTTTGTTTCATCATAAACTATTGAAATAATATAATTTGATATATTTTCTTTTGCATATTCTTCTCATTCTAGATACAAAGTTGCTGGTGTTACTACTCTTTGTACTTCCCTTTCAACAATTCATTTTAATTTTGGATCTGAAACTTGTTCTGCTACAGCTACTTTATATCATGCTTCAACAAGTTTAGGTAAGTATTTTTCTTTTGCATGATATGGAATTCAAGCTAATAAATCTGGATTTTTTGCATTTTTATTTCTTGATGTTATTGCTATTCCAAGTACATTGTGTGCAATTAATGCATCCTCTCAAAACATCTCATAAAAATCTCACATCCTAAAAAATAGAATTGCATCACTGTATTTTTCTTTTAATTCTTTGTATTGTCTCATTGCTGGAGTAAGTACTTCATTTGATGTTTGTTTTTCTTCTTCTTGCATAGTAAATTATTATTTTTTATTATCAAATTTTAAAAAATTCATAACTTTTCTAGAATTTCATATAGATTTTGTTGAAAATTCTCTTTGCTCAATATATCTTGATATATTTAATACAACTGCTAATCACATAATTGATGTAAGTAAACTTGATCAACCATAGCTAATAAATGGTAGTGTAATTCATGTAAGTGGAACTATGTTTAAATTTACTCACATATTTATAAAAGCTTGCATTATAAACCGGGAGGTCATACCTACTGCGACATATTTTGCAAATAAATCTTTTGATCTAAGTGCTATATATGCTCATCTATATCATATATAAAGATATAAACAAATTATAACAAGTGCTCCCACAAATCAAAGCTCTTCTATAACAACTGAAAATATAAAATCTCATTGTACTTCTGGTAAATATCAAAATTTTTGTATTGATTTTCAAAATCCTAATCATCCAAATCAACCACTTCAAATTGCTATAATTGCTTGCTCTGTCTGATAATTGATAGTATTGTTTTCTATTGATGATTTTTCATCACTTAAAAAGTTATCAATTCTTTGTGTAATATATCATAATTTATTTAAGTTTTTTCATGTGGTTTTATCATAATCTCATATACTATATACTGTAAAAATTAAAATAAATCAAGAAAGTACAAGCATTGAAATATATTTAACATTTGCTCATGCAACGAAAAACATAAGTGTTGCAACTGGTACCATAAGCATGATAGTTCAAAAATCAGGTTGTAATCAAACAAGAAAAACAACTGTTCAAAGAATAAATAAAAAAGGAATAAATCAATCTTGAAAAGTATGTAGTTTATGTTTTATCTTCTTAAAAAAATATGCTAGATAGATTATGAAGCTAAATTTTAGAAACTCGGTTGGCTGAATGGTAAAAGGAATTCAAGGAATACTTATCCATCATCTTGCTCATTTTAAAGTAATTCACATTGCTAATACTAAGATCATCAACACCAAACTTCAATAATATATATATCTAGCATTTTTTTCAAAATAAGTATATGGAACTTTTACCAATATTCATAAAATTGCAAAAGAAATAACAACATGTGATATATTTCTTATCACATAAAAATAATTATATGGTTCATCTGTTAGTCAGAGTTTAACCATATTACTTGTTACTTTAAATGATTGATATACTGATACAGAACTAATCATAATCATTCAAAATACAACTAAAGCAACGACTACAAAAAATAACTTATAATCTACTTGTTTTGACATATATTCTTTATTTTTACTACGTTTAAACTAGTTCAAAAATTTTTCTATTGTCTTTAATACTCCTGGATTCAATAATATAACAATTGCTCTGATAAAATATATTATCATAATAACTATTATAGGTGTAAAATCAAGAGGTCAAAAAGTTGTTGGTAAAATTGATTTGATTGAAGAATATACTGGATCTAGTATATCAGATATAAATTTTGGTCTAAATCTAACTCAAAAAAGCATTAACCATGATAATATAATATCAACAACCATTATATAAAATATTATTTCAGTTAGAAAAATAATTGCTAAGCTTATTATATCTATCATAGTTTATATTGTTATAAATTATTTTAATTCCATTTATCTTTTGTTTCATATGCATTTTTTGCAGCATCTTCTTGTGCTTTTTTCTTACTTGATCAACTTCATTCTCAAATCTGTTTTTCTCATATAAAAACTCATACCTTAAAGTTTTTATCATGATCTGGTCATTCTTCTAGAAGAACTTCATATGTAGGAGTTATATCAAATTCAGCTTGTACATATTCTTGAATTAGTGATTTAAAATCTTTAAAATATTTATTTTCTATTATATCATCAAGTGTTGTATATATATGTGTATTTATAAATTTTTTTGCATCATCTATTCATAAATCCATATACAATGCTCAAATAAAGGCTTCTAATGTATTTGCTAATAGATAATCACTGTCTCTTCATCATCATAATTCTTCTCCTTTTCACAAAAATAGATAATTATTTAGCCCTAGTTTTCTTGAAATCAATGCAAGGTTTTTTCACCTAACTAAAGCACTTCTTATATCTGTTAATTCACCTTCATTTTTTTCCTTAAAATCTCTATATAAATTGTCTGTAATAACTAATTCTAGTACTGCATCTCATAAAAATTCAAGTCTTTCGTTATGTTCTGGGATAAAATCAGGTCTTTCATTTACGATTGATTTATGTACAAAGGCCTTAATATAATCTTCTATATTTCTATAATTTATATGTAGTGAATTTAATAAAAATGATACATCATCTATTGCTTTTCTATTTTGCATTATATTTATTGTTACAACCATATAATTTTCTTGAAAAAATATTATTTGTTATTTAAAAAATGAAAATTTACTTTCAAATGGTCATTCTTTAATATATGTTTTTAAATTATCATAATCAGTTAGAATATTGTTTAGTATTCAATTTACTAAATTTTTTGTTGTTCAATCTCAATACTTCTTAGATAATTCAATAGCTTCGTTAATTGAAACTTTTGCAGGGATTTCTTCTTGTAAAAAAAACATTTCAGTTAATGCAATATATAAAGGGATAATAAACAGTAAACTCATCTTTTCTATATTGAATTTTGGTGCATATTTTTCTACTAAACTTATAAGTATATCCTCTTTTTCAATTATCAAATTTTGCATTTCTTCAAAATACTTTTCATCTATTGATGTAATGTCATCTTGATAAAAAAAATCAAAAAATTTTTCATCAGTTATTTTATTATATCCGAGTACAAATAGTTTTTGAAAAAGTAGTCTTCTTGTAAGTCTTCTAGATGTTTGTGACATTTATTTTTTATTAAATTTTACTATCAAAAAGTCTAATTGATTATAGTAAAAGTATTTTTTATAAATTTGTTTCAACAAAATCAAATTATAATCAAATTTATATAAATATGTTACACATAATTCTTAAGATTTTGTTGTTTTTTTGCAATAATTTTTTTAAAAGTTATTACATATATTAATTATTATTTTGTCTATAATCTTAAAAAATATAAAATTATAGACAATAAATAATCTTTATATGATATAAAGCTTTTATTTAGAATTTAAGTCAAAGAAAAAAGTTTCATAGAAATAACTAAAATTAAATTCTCGTTACATTTTTTGCTTTAGTTTTAACTTTTATTACTTGTCTTCCATTGTATGTACCATCAGCTGCAACAAAGTGAGCTAATCAATTTCATTCTTTATTAATTGCAGTTTTATTTTCTAATTTTTCTGCAGTTCTTTTAATCCAAGCACTTGTTCTCTCACCAGATTTAGACTTAGATTTCTTTTTAGTAGGTGCAAATGTCATATTTATTATATTAAAAATTAACTCATTAACAAATCATACTAATTTGTTAGTTCGCACAAATTTTATAAAAAAAGAGATAAAATGCAAGTTTTTATTTAAAAATATATTTAATTTTCTTGACAAATTATAAATATATATGGTAATATATGTAAGATATTTACTAATATACTTGTTTTTTATGAAAAAGAAATATTTATTGATATATTTTTCAATTGGATTAAGCATATTTTCTAAAACTTATTGTGAAGAATTGGAAAATTCTTGATTAATTAATAATTCATGATTAATTAATCAAGTAATAAATCTTGAAAATCAAATTATGGATAACTTAAATTCATGATCAATTTCTCAAATAGATTTAGAAGAAGAATTAAAGAAAGATTGAATTGAACTTGATTCTGCTTTAACATTAGCTTCTCCGTCAATTATTGATAAAGCTACTCAAATAAAAAATAAAGAGTACGACAAACTTATGTGAAAAACTGATGAAGAAAAAAACATTGAAGCAATTGAATCAGTACTTACAAAACTTGATATAAAAAAGGAAATTAACGAAACTCAACTTATTGAAATTCAAGATAATTTAAAAGAATTATCAAATAAGCTTGAAGAAAATAATAAAAACATAAATTTATTAAAAGAATGAAAAAGCATAACAGAGGTCAAAAAACAACTTGAAGACTTAGAAACTAAAAATCAAGAATTATTAAATGAAATTGAATTCAAGAAACAACTTGAGAAAGACTTATCAGATACAGTAGTTTCGTATAATATATTGAAAGAAAAATATACAAATGTATTAAATTGATATGTAAAACTCAAACAAGAAAAAACAGTTTCTATCCTAAAAGAAAAAGAAAAAAAATTAATTATATTATTTTTTGCAATACTAATTTTTACAATTATTTATTTTATAAAGGTTTTATTAGTAAGAAATAAATCTTTTATTAAAAAACATGAAAACTTCTGAGAGTCATTTAATTTAGTTTTTTGAATTATTATAATTTTATTCTTTATTTGATATATATTTTATTTATTTCCTGAATTATATGCCCTCTTAATATTTGTATCTTGATCATTAATCTTTATAAATTCACAAGTAATTTCATCTTTTGTAGCAAGTATATTATTGATAAAAAAATTTAATATTTGAGATATAATAAAAATCTCTGATGAAAGATGAAAAATTATTAAAATTACTCCTATTAATACGATTATAAGAAGAATAAATGATTACTGAATAATAGAATGAGAGGATATAAATATACCAAATATAGATTTACTCAAAGAGAAGGTTTCTCTAGCAAAAAATTACAAAAATAAAGAAAATATCTTTAATATTATTCTTAATTTATGAGATTGAAAAGATATATTTGAAATAATAAGTTATATAAAAAGTGAGATTTTATTAAAAATGCTTACGGAAAAACTTAATACAATTAATCCATTAAGCAATGATACTTTTGAAACTAAGTATGAATATATAGATACTGATAAAATAAAAGTGACTTTTTATTGGATGTGAGAAAATGAATTAAATAGAAGAATAGAAAAAGAAATAATAAAATTTATAAAATGAAATGCTAGTTTTGATAAAAAAAATAAAAGTAGAAAAGTTTATCATGAAACCAGTTCAAAAATTAGCACTGATAGTTATAAAAAGGCTTCATTAATTCAAGATGAAATAGATAGTTAATTTTTAATCTCATAAAATATATTTTATATTTGTCAATATAAAAAAACTTGTTTTTTATTAAAACTTGTTATAATATTGACCTACATATATATTTTATAATTTAATACTTAAAATAATTATTGGTTACTTTTAGAACAAAATAGTTAATAATATATAAAAAGATTATATCTTACTTCTTGAAAAAAATTATTAATTATTAAAAGCTAATTACTAATTATGCAATATGATATCACGATTGTTAAATAAAGTTACTAATGTAGGAATTATATTCCTAATAACTTTCACACAAGTTTATTCCTTAACATGAGATACTAATTCAAATAATAAAATTACAACAAATAAAAAAATTAAAATTATAAAGGAAATTAATTTAGTTGTAACATGATATTATTCTCCATTACCTAATCAAGAATCATATATCACTTGAAGTTATGAAGATGAAATTCGTCTTAATTGAGATTGAGTATGAATGGCATCTTGAAAAAAAGTGTATACTTGAGCTATAGCAGCACCAAAAACTTATGATTTTTGAACTAAAATTTATATTGATTGATATGGTGTTTGAGTTGTAGAAGATAGGTGATGAGCAATTATAGATGATGAAGATACTAGAATTGATATATGGATGTGAGCTTGAGATGAGTGATTACAAAGAGCTAAGAATTGGTGATCTAAAAAGCTAAAATGATATATTGTTGATTCAAATTCAAAGATTACATTAGAATTTAAAACATGAACTGAAGATTCATACAAGAAATTGTCTTTAAATCCAGAATCTAGTAAAGAAGATATTCAAAAAGTTCAAGAATATTTTAAAGAAATCTGATTTTATGATTGAGAAATAGATTGAGTTTATGAAAATATAAAACCAATTATCATAAAATATCAAATTCAAAAATGAATTATAGTTTCTGAAAATGATGATTCAGCATGATATTTTTGACCAAAAACTATTAAATATTTATCTGAAGATTTTTGATTATGAATAAAATATGAAAATAATTTAAGTAAAATAGAAAGAGAACATATAAAAATAAAGATAAATGCTTTAAAAAACAAACTCTGAAGTAAGTATAATACAAAAATACAAAAAACAATAAAGGATATAAAAAAATTAAAAACTAGAACAAATCTAGATAAAAAAACCAAGGCTATACTTGACTATTTAGAAATAATTCTATAAAAATAATTTTTTCCTTCATTTTTGACTTAATTTCTTAATTATGTTAAGATTTATTAAGTTAGTTAAGTTTTTATTTTGATTGTGTCTTTAATAGATAACTTAACTTTTTATAATTTAATACTTATATTTTGTTTAATAAAATATTTATTGCGTTAATTTTAATTTTTACTGTAAATAGTTTTATAGCAAGAATACATGCATACGAAACTCAATATTTTATAGTTACTGCTTATTACTCTCCATTACCTAATCAAAGTCATTATTTAAGATGATCTTATGAAGCTGATATAAGACTAAATTGAAATTGAGTTAAATGAGCTTCTTGAGTTTGAGTTTATAATTGAATGTTAGCTGGACCATCTAAATACCCTTTTTGAACTAAAATCTATTTAGAATGATTTTGAACATGAACAATTGCTGATAGATGATGAGCAATTGTAGAAGCTTGAGAAAGATGATATAGTTATGATAGAATTGATGTTTGGATGTGATACGGAGATGAATGACTTGATAAAGCTTTAACATGGTGAAAAAGAAAGGTTAAGTGACAAATAATTGAAATGTGAAATGGTGTTGCATTAAATAATACATCTTCAACAAACAATCCAAATATTTATAATATAAATATTTGATTTGAATCATCAAAAAGCAATATTATGTTATTACAAAAAAAACTTAAGGAACTTTGATTATATAAATGAGAATTAGATTGAAAATATAATAATGAAACAGTTTCAATATTGATAAAATACCAAATAGAAAATGGTATAATTAAATCAAAAAATGATTATTGAGCTTGATATTGGGGAGCAAAAACAAGAAAATTATTTTCTACAAAGGAAGTAAATTGATTTTTCAATAAATCTTTAGTTGTAAATACAACTAGTACAACAAAAACCGAAAATAGTACTCATAAAAAAGCAGTAATAACATCTACAGCTACAACAAAAGATATTTTTACAACTTACGTTTATCCAAGTTCTAGTAAAGAAGATATAAAGAATTTACAAACTAAACTAAAAGAGCTTACTTTTTATAAATGAGATATTAATTGAGATTATTCTAGTATAAAAAATATACTTATAAGTTATCAGTTAAATAAAAATATAATAAAATCTGGTAATGAAGTGTGAGCTTGATATTTCTGACCTAAAACAAGAGAAACTATGAAAAAAGATTATGTTGCATACATAAATCAAAAGGAAATTGATGATAAAAATAAAAAGAAGGTAGATGAAATTAAGTTAGCTATGCTAAATCAAGCATCTACAACAGTAGAAAAAATTTGAACTCCTAAGTATTGAGAAGTATCACAAAATGTTAGAGAATTACAGAAAGTATTAACTACATTATGATACTTTGATTGAAAAGACACTGCTATATATTGAGATATGACAAAACAAAGTGTTTATAATTTCCAAAAGGATAATAAACTGGTTATAACAATATCTGATCCTTGAGCTTGAAAACTTTGAAATAAAACAAAAAATGTAATAAAAAATGAATTAGCTGATTTATTAGTCGAAAAGAGATTAAAAGAAGAAAGTGCTGTTGCAATGAATTATAAAAAATAGACTTAAACAAATGTTTAAGTCTATTTTTTATAATGCTGCCCAATTTTTTGTTAATTTTTCTACGTTTAACATATTTACAATCTTAGATTCTTCTAACTTTTCTCAATATAGTGTAAAATATAATATAGATAAACTTTTTTCATCTACTCAAAAATTAGCTAAAATCGTATTTGCATCTGTTTTTGATTTAATTGGATTTGAAATATTAGGTATATCATTTAATGTATAATAGATATTTTCAAAGAGTTGTTTATAGTTTAAAAATAAATATTCAATTGTTATTTTTTCTTCTGTGACTAGTCTATCATATATCATCAATATTACTTTTTCTATTTGTTGTTTCTTTTCTAAGTTAAGTGTTCATAAACGATTAGAAATATCAGGATTTAGATAATGAACATTATTTCTTATATCATGATTTTGTTGTGATATTACTGTTAAATCAATAAAACCTAGAACTCATTGCTTTACATTTTCCATATGTTTTTTTAAATCTGATAGTTTTTCTCAGAACAATATATAATATAGTTGTTCACAATCTTTATCTTTAAATCAATTATTTTTTAATTCTTCAATAATTGCTGGATTAGTTTTTATACTATAATATAACGCTATTTTATTTTCATATGACTCATCCATATCTAAGTGTATAAAGTTTTTTTCAATGTATTCTGTTACTTTTCTTGATATGTTAGTTATTCACATCTGAGTACTTCTTAATTCTATTCAACTTATAATATCATTATATGAAATATTTTCTTCATTTCTTGTTTCTAGCATAATTTGTTGTTAAAAAATAATATTTTTTGTTAATTTATATTTTACTAAGACTTTATATTTATTTTTTCTCAGTATAGTACCCAATATAGTGTTTCAACTTCTTCTTTTTTCCATAATAATTTGTTATACCTTTTATTAAAAAAATTATAGTTATCATTAAGTCACATGAAATCATGTTTGTTTTTTTCCAAAAATTGTCAAAGGTATTCTCAAAATGTTTCTTTAAGTGTTTTTATCTCTTGTAATATCATATAAAATAAAGAATCTCATCTTAATTTTTCTAATCTCTTTAGTATATATGGACTAACTCAATGTGAAATTAATTCTATTCTATCTTGAACATTTATAATTAAACATGAAATATCATCAACTATTAACTCCTCAATATTATTTCAAGTTAAAACATAGTATAATTCTTTAATTTCAGTTGCTTCCCAATCATAATATGGATTATTAGTTTTTCAATTTTTTCTTAATTCTTTTTTATTAATCTTGATTTTATACATATAATAAAGCAAGTCAATATGTCTGTTTAAAAAATTTTGATTAATTCAAGCAATTAAAAATGTTTCAGCATATCATGAAATTTTAGAATTTTTCATTTTTAATA